>NZ_JAKRFA010000042.1:0-28752 GCF_022348305.1 Alteromonas sp. MmMcT2-2 | reverse complement strand
ATGGCACAAAGGCGCTGCCCGAAGGGGTCGTTATGGAAGCCTTTTACTCTTTGTCACAGTCCTTTAACTTAGCCCGCTAGGCTTGCAGGACTGTTTCGCAATTAAAAGGCTTCCATTTAGACCAAAATTCGTACACCAAAGGTCAACAGGCCCTAGGACTTAGAAAACCCACCTTTGCGCATACTTTTTATCCAAAGCGCATGTTTTCTGTATTTAACATCTCAATTTATGGGATTTATTCATTCGCTTTCCTTGCTAAAATTTGACTTTTAGTGCGATAATTATCGATGTTTTTAACACGATTAAATTCACGTAAAAAGAAAGGTGTGGAACAGGCATTTCGTTGCCGCACTTTAACAATGTGAAACACAGCGTTATAAAAACAACAACAAGACCGAAAATCAGCACGCATCTGAGTGTGTTGTTTTAACTTGTAAACGATAAAAGCATGGTTTGAGCGTCGGTGACATCAGCAATGATAAGTGTTCGATGAAATAACACATTCATACCGACCCCGCGAGAGAGGCAACGACTACACTGCCGTAAAAAGCGAGGCCATGCTTGCGAACATAAAATAAGTTTGCCGTTTAGCTAACAGAATTAAATGACAATTGAGTGGCAAAAATGATGCCGCTTGAAAAAATGAAATGAGTAATAAGGGCTAGTCGCTCCCGACATCCTTAAAGCAGTGTGAACATGAATGCATCTGTACGATTATACGTGTCAATTCACGATCGTATGGGTTTGCGCTTAAGATAAAGGCGCTTGTTTATTCGCGTGAGTGTTTGCCCACCAGGGATAATGCGACGTTACAACAAGGTCCCCGTCCAGCCGTGAGGTTGCGCGGTGAGGGTTTGCACATGTCACTTTAATTTTGTGTCTTAACGGCTGTACGAAAACAGAGTTAGATACAATGAAAAGAATGTTAATTAATGCAACTCAGCAAGAAGAGTTGCGCGTTGCTCTTGTCGATGGGCAACGGTTGTATGATTTAGATATAGAAAGTCCAGGACACGAGCAGAAAAAAGCGAACATCTACAAAGGTAAAATTACCCGCGTTGAACCCAGCTTAGAAGCTGCTTTTGTTGACTACGGTGCAGAGCGCCACGGCTTCCTACCCCTCAAAGAAATTGCCCGCACTTACTTCCCTAAAGGTTACAAATTCGAAGGCCGCCCTAACATCAAAGATGTGATTAAAGAAGGCCAAGAAGTAATTGTTCAAATTGATAAAGAAGAGCGCGGCCAAAAAGGCGCTGCATTAACTACATTCTTATCGCTCGCAGGCAGTTACCTAGTACTTATGCCAAACAACCCTCGCGCTGGCGGTATTTCACGCCGAATAGAGGGCGATGAGCGTACAGAGCTTAAAGAGTCACTAAGCAAATTGGACCTTCCTGAAGGTATGGGTTTGATTGTTCGCACTGCGGGGGTTGGCAAATCTTACGAAGAGCTAGAATGGGATTTAAAAGTCTTGCTTACCCATTGGGAAGCTATCTCTAGCGTTGCTGAAGAACGCGAAGCCCCTTTCTTAATTCACCAGGAAAGTAACGTAATTGTTCGTGCTATCCGCGACTACCTACGTCGCGATATTGGCGAAATCCTTATCGATAAAACCAGTATTTATGAGCAAGCTTTACAGCACATTCAATTAGTGCGCCCTGACTTTGCAAATCGCGTAAAGCTCTATCGTGGTGAAGTGCCGTTATTTAGTCACTACCAAATCGAAAGCCAAATTGAGTCTGCATTCCAACGCGAAGTGCGTTTGCCTTCTGGCGGCTCAATTGTTATCGACCCAACAGAAGCACTAACCTCTATAGATATTAACTCTGCCCGTGCAACAAAAGGTGGTGATATTGAAGAGACAGCGCTTAACACAAACCTAGAAGCGGCAGACGAGATTGCCCGTCAACTGCGTCTTCGTGATCTAGGTGGATTGGTTGTAATCGACTTCATTGATATGACGCCAGTACGTCACCAACGTGAAGTTGAAAACCGCATGAAAGACGCGGTGAGAAGCGACAGAGCACGAGTACAATTGGGTCGTATTTCCCGCTTTGGCCTTCTTGAAATGTCCCGTCAGCGTTTACGTCCTTCTCTAGGCGAATCTGCGCACCACGTGTGCCCACGATGCTCTGGTCACGGTACCATTCGTGGCACTGAGTCTTTGGCACTGTCTATTCTTCGTATTTTGGAAGAAGAGAGCATTAAAGAAAACACGGGGCAAATTGAAGCGCAGTTACCCGTTCCAGTTGCGACCTATCTACTTAACGAAAAGCGTAAGTCAATTCAGCTTCTCGAAAAGCGTCACGGCGTAGATTTACTGCTTATTCCTAATGCAAACCTAGATACACCGCACTACCAGGTATTACGCAGACGTCCAGATGACGTTATATCTGAAGCGAGTTACGACGTAGAGTTAATGCCTGCGGTAGAAGCTGAGACGGAAACAACGACTTCTGCACCGGTTAAGCGTGAAGAGCCAGCACTGAAAGGCCTTGTTGCACCAACGGCTGCACCTGTAGTTGCGCCAAAAGAAGAAACAGCAAAGAAAGCCGACGATGTGCCTTCACTATTTGCCCGATTTGGCAAATGGATTAGTGATTTATTCGGTAGCGAAAGCGAAGAAGAAACCAATAAAGACAAGAAGCCACAGTCTGGTAATAAAAATAGAAACAACCGCAGCCGCAATAATGACGACCGTCGCCGCAAGCCGCGCAACAAGAACAATCGTCGTGGCAATCAGTCTCAAAACAGAGACCAAGGTAAAGACCAAAATCGCGATGGTGAGCAGAATGATAATCGCAAACCGCGCGGCGATCAGCAGCGAGACCAGCGCCAAGATCAAGATGATAAGCGCAATAACAAAGGTCGTAAGCCTCGTAAGGCACAACAACCTCGCGATGAGCAACAAAAGCCTAAGCACGAGAAGCAAGACGGCGAGCAGCAAGAAAACCAAGCGCAGAAGAAGCGTGAAGTTGCTGAACGCAGAAAACGTCGTGACAAGCGCCGCAGCGTCCGTGTGAAGAAAGATGACAACGGGGCAACTACTGTTGAACAAAACGAAGCCCAGGCTGCGCCAGTAGTTAAAGAAGCGCCATCGCAGCACAAAGCTAAAGCTGACGCCAAGCCTAAAGCGCCGAAAGCAGAGTCACCGGTTGAAAACACTGCTGAACAGAAGAAGGATGAGCAAAAGCCAGCAGTCAAAGCCGCGCAAAAGCCAGCGGATAAACCTGCTGAAGCGAAGCCAGTATCGGATGCTGTTAAGGGTGAAGATGACTCATCAGCGATTACCAGTGATGCCGTTGACGGCACTGATGCAAATACCGACGCTAACAGCGAAGAGCATGGTCAAAAACGTGAAGGCCGTGGCCGTTCACGCCGCTCTCCACGTCACGTTCGTGCCGCTGGTCAACGTCGTAAGAAAGAGTCGCAGCAATTTGACGATTCAGACACGCAAGCTAAACAGCCTGGTGAGTTGTCACCGCAGCAGCCAGAAGCAGAAGTTGAAGCGACAGCTAAGACAGATGCACCTGTTGTCGAAGAAACACAAGCAAAAGAGCCTGGGCAACTAGCGCCAGCTGAAGAGCAACCTGTTGCTAAGCAAGAGAAAGCAAAACTTGACGTTGAAGCCGTTCAGGACGAACTTCAGTTTGATGCAGAGCCTTTAGCGGGTAAAGAACCTTCAGCGGGAAATAAGCCTTCAGCGGATGCAGAGCCGTCAGCGAACGATAAACCTTCGGAAGCTGTAGACTCAACTGATGAAGTAACGTCAGCAGACGATAACGCGACAACTGAAGCTAAACCGGCTAAAGAAGCTCAAACTTCAGTGCAAGAAAGCAACGTTGAAGAAACAGCTCCGGCAGCACAAGCGGAACCGGCAGTTGAAGCTAAAACAACGCAAGCTGATACGGCGCCAGAAGCTAAAGACGAAGCAACAGCATCGCCAGAGCAAGTTGAAATAAACTTGGCTGACGCACCTGTAGTTGCAGAACCAGAAGCACAGGTACAAGAGGCGAAAGCAGATACGCCAGCGGCTAAAGAAGAGGCTGAAACAACAGCAGCGCCTTCTTCGAGCCTAGCAGCGAGTGGCAAAGGAAAGCGTGGCGCATCGCACCCTATGGCATTGCCTGCAGCAGTAAACGACGCATTTGTTGATGTAGCGCTTACCGCTAAAGCTGACGACACACGACCTGCACTCGCAGTATCGGGTAAAACTGCAGCGATGTCGCACGTAACGTCACGTGCATCAGCAGTAACAACGCTTCCTCAGTCGGTAGATGACGTTGCCGAAGTAGCAGCAGTGGCTGAATAATTTTCAGTCGCTAGTGCGCTACTAGCTAATTGATGTAAAAGCCGCTTTCGAGCGGCTTTTTTGTTTGCTAGTGTACGTTTAACATCGAGTCCGAGTTGAGAATAAAATGTCAGATACGGTAAACCAGCAGTATATAGATTGGTTAAGCCAAGTATGTAGCGCGCAAGTATTAGACACACAAATGATTCAACCTCTTTGGAGTGGCTACGGTGCGTGCTTTCGTGCCACTTTGGGCTATCCCAATAGTACTTTTTCAAAGAACCAGGACGAGAGTAGCCCTTTCCAAGAAAGCCAGTATCACCAAGCTCAACAAAACCCACTTGGCGCGCAACAAGGTGGAGACGAAGCAGCGCTAAAAGTAGTCGTGAAATGCGCCACTCCGCCACACAGGCTCTCTCACCCTAAAGGCTGGAATGGTGAAGCTAGCCACAACCGTAAGTGCCAATCTTTTAAGGTAGAGAACTGTTTTTATAGCGACGTTCAAGTCCAAACTGATGCGTCGTGCCGTACAGCTAAATACTTAGGGCACAGCCAACAGGGCGAAGCCTCCCTTCTTGTTATGGAAGACTTAGCACACAGCGGCTATTCTCGCACGGCCTCTTCACTTACCGCTGCGCAATGCATCACTGTTCTAAAATGGCTTGCCAACTTTCATGCACGCTTTGTCAATGTGAGAGATGAATTTGATAGCCGACGTTTACAATTATGGCCTGAAGGCACTTATTGGCACTTGGCAACCCGTGAAGATGAGTTCAACGCCATGTCGGATGGATTACTAAAGCAACATGCTGTCGATATATCTACCACGTTAGGCGACGCTCACTATCACACTTTGGTGCACGGCGATGCTAAAGTGGCTAACTTTTGTTTTACCGAAGATTTTTCTGACTGTGCAGCTGTCGACTTTCAGTACGTGGGTTATGGCGCAGGCATAAAGGACGTGGCGTATTTTTTGGGCAGTGCCCTATCAACCCAAACCCACATGAAACATCGTGATGCATTGCTCGATAACTACTTTCAAGCGCTCGAAGATGCGCTACACACTCGATTGGCTAACAATGATAGTTCGGCTTGTTTCAAGCGTGCTGATATTGCGCTTATCATTGCTGAATGGAAGTACCTGTACCCCTTCGCCTGCGCTGACTTTTATCGGTTCTTAGCGGGTTGGAGCCCCGAACACTGGAAAATAGATGAAGAGCTCCAATATCAAACAGATATTGCCTTGTCTATTCTTGAGCGCACGGCTTAAACGATTACGTTTTCATAGTGATCACGACTTTTATGAACGTACTTTTTCTCTCTCGCGCGCCCTTTTTTACGTTCTATTTCTACACCAATTCAGACGACATGTCGCTGGTAGCCCATCTGCTCTGACTTACTATTTTATTGCCGTGAAACTGCACCATTAAATTACATTTAGCGTATATAGTGACAAATAATCATAACGCTGCTGCCAATGTACAAACGTAAACTCTACCTTTTTGGGCTACTTTCCACTTTTATTCTGTTGATTGCTTTAGCCAGTGCAGCCATATCTGCGCATTTAACGCGCACTAACTTAGCGCAAGCTCAACTCGCTCAATCCCTGCTGTCAGAGCACCAGCAGTTATCAAGTATTTCCTACAGGCTTTTCAAACAGCTAACCGATGAGCTTATTTTTGGCAAGAATGCGAACCAAGCGAAAGTGAGAAACAAACAACAACAAATAGAAAACTCGTTGAACCGTATAAAATCTCTGGAACTTGCCCAACGCGAAGCACTAGGGCTTGAGGCAACATTAGGAAGTGTTGAAGATACCGAT
Source organism: Alteromonas sp. MmMcT2-2 (assembly GCF_022348305.1). Lineage (NCBI taxonomy): Bacteria > Pseudomonadati > Pseudomonadota > Gammaproteobacteria > Alteromonadales > Alteromonadaceae > Alteromonas > Alteromonas sp. MmMcT2-2. The sequence continues at coordinate 22,639 of NZ_JAKRFA010000042.1, read as the reverse complement.
GAACTTGAAGCGCTGATTCAAGGCATTGTGGAAGAGTTTAGAGCTATTGCGCTAAGTAACGACAGTACTCCACTTAATCAACAGCAGCGCCTTCAAACATTACTTGAAATAACTATCGACAACCAGTTTAGGGAGGCCATCAACTCTGCAGTAAACCGCCAGACAGGCGTTGTATCCCGCATTAACGCTAGCATTGAAACGCTAAACAGCAGCATTGTGTGGTTTACTATCAGTTTAGGCCTTATCACCTGTCCTTTCATTCTGCTGGGTTGTTATTGGCTATTCAATGCCCTGTATCAGCCGCTTACAGTTATTCGCACGGGTACCGATGCCATTGCCTCGGGAAACTACCACTATCGATTGCCTGAAACCCTGGATAGCGAATTTACTGACTTGGTCAAAGCACTAAATTCCATGATAGCGCGACTACAAGAACACGAAGACCAGGCTGATGCCCATCGTAAGCACTTAGAGTTTGAAGTGGAGAGCCGAACCCGGGCTTTAAAAGAAGCCAACAATAAACTCACTCAGCTGGACGCAAAGCGCCGACAATTTATGGCTGATGTAAGTCACGAATTGCGCACACCCTTAACCATTATTCGTGGCGAAGCTCAGGTAACCCTTAGGCAGGCTGCGGCTAGCAACGAGATTTATGAAGAAACGCTAGAAACCATACTTGAGCAAGCCGTGAACTTAAGTAAGTTGGTTGATGATTTGCTGCTGCTAGCGCGTGCCGAGATGCACGAATTTACTGTAGATCTGGTTAAATCTGACTTACATAACCTGCTTACACAAAATATGGCGTTATGGCAAAAGCTCACAAAGCCAAGAGACTTAGATCTTAAATGGCTTGCCAATAATGAGGTCCAAGTGCTCATCGACAAAGACAGAATTGCGCAGGTACTGACCATCCTTATCGAAAACGCGCACAAATATTCTTATCCCGATACGCCCATTGTGCTGCGCGTTGAGAGCGAAGGCCCGAATATCAACGTATCGGTCATTGATAGCGGTGAAGGCATTTCGTCAAGTGATTTGCAGCACGTTTTTGAACGCTTCGTTAGGTTAAAGCGCAAAGGCAATGGAATGGGGCTAGGTTTGTCTATCGCTAAAGCGATAGCAGAAGCCCACCACGGTACATTGAGTGCGCATTCCACATTAGGTAAAGGCTCGCAGTTCACGTTGACGCTGCCAGTTTTACAAGACCACGCGACTAGGGCCTGATGACCGTTGCTGTACATTTTTGCAGCGGTCAACAGGCTCCAATAACAACCGTTAAGTAACTTCGAACGACTAGGATCATAACAACAATGAAAATTCTTATTGCTGATGACGAAGCCCCCTTGCTACGCTTTCTATCACGAGGCTTAAGCGCTGAAGGTTTTGAGTGCATCGAAGAGTCGGCATTACACAACTTAGTCACGCGCATTCGTCATGAAGCCCCTGCTATTATTGTACTTGATCGCATGTTTGGTGATGAAGATAGCGTAGAGCTGCTGCCCGCAATCAAGTCGCTTCCCCATGCCCCTATGGTTTTGTTGCTAACCGCGGTGGACGAAGTACGCGAGCGCGTGAATGGTTTAAAACAAGGCGCGGATGACTATTTGTGCAAGCCATTTGACTTTGACGAACTACTTGCGCGCATAACGGCCTTAAGCCGAAGAGTGACGAATACACCGGTTACCCAATTAGGCCTCACCATCGGACCGTTAAACATCGATGACGAGTCACGTATTGCGACATTGTCTGGGGAAGAGATTTCACTCACCAAACTAGAATACGACATGCTCTACTACTTCGCAGAAAATGCTGAAAAAGTGCTGTCTCGAGAACGCATATTAAGTCGAGTATGGCGAAGTCACAGCGATCCGCTAACTAATGTTGTTGATGTGTATATCAGTAGGCTGCGACAAAAGCTTCACAGCAGTGATGCCATATTTATTGAAACTCTGAGAGGCAACGGCTATCGGTTGACCACCAGAAAATAGTCGTTTCGTCTCATTAGCTATTGCATTCATGTGTTATCCCGCCTAATTTGAACACTCGTTCAATTTTTATAAAGGATAATTATGGCTCGCTCACCTTCTTCATTACTCTCAAGGCTATGTTGCGCAACCGCTGTAGGCATTAGTCTATTGTCATCACCAGTCTTCGCTCAGACAGACACCAGAGGTGCCGCGCAGCCTGATAAGAATACAGCGATGTCTGCACGGGAATTGCGAGCACCAAAGGTTATCTTTTTCGATGTTAATGAGACCTTGCTTGACCTCACCGCCATGCGCAGCTCGGTAGGCGAAGCCTTGGGCGGTCGAGATGATTTGTTGCCACTGTGGTTCTCTACTATGCTGCATCATTCACTGGTTGATTCAACGACTGGCCGCTTTCATACCTTTGGAGAAATTGGCGTTGCCTCCTTGCTGATGGTGGCTGAAATTGAAGGTATAGAATTGACCAAAGCGAAAGCGAAAACGGCAATTGTCACGCCTTTGCGAAGCCTACCGCCCCATCCTGACGTGCGCGATGGCTTACAGGCACTTAAAAACAAGGGTTATAAACTAGTAAGCCTTACCAACTCGTCTAATCAAGGCGTATATACTCAATTTAAAAATGCTGATCTTTTGTCTTATTTCGACGAGCGACTAAGTGTAGAAGACATTAACTTATATAAGCCCGATACTCGCACGTATGAGTGGGCTATTGAAAAAATGGGTATAGCAGCAGAAGACGCTATGTTAGTGGCGGCACACGGTTGGGATATTGCTGGTGCTAAACAGGCAGGCTGGCAAGCCGCGTTCATTGCACGCCCCGGTAAGGTACTTTACCCGTTAGCAATAGCGCCTGACACGGTGGTAAGCGGACTAGATGAATTAGTCTCCCAATTACCCGATGCCAAATAAGCGTTAGGGTTGATGGTATCTAGGTGCACATAAAAGCACAGCTTAAAGGTTGGCACGGGTAAACATAATTATTAGGTTAAACGCCTGGGCCATAAAAGGTCATGCAAACCAATATTTCGAGCTAGGCACTGAGCTACGCTGTTGCCGTGCCTGCTCTTTTCATATCGATGTGAGGAATATCGTCTTCCAAGTACATAGTCGAGGTGGCCTCAAACCCAAAACCTTCATAAAACCGTTTTAAATACTCTTGCGCGCCAATTTCAATATCACAGCCTGGCCATAACGCCTCACAATGATCAATGGCTTCACGCATAAGTGCTCTGCCCGCCCCTTTACCTCTGAACGCTTCGCTGGTAGCTACTCGACCGATACTCACCGATGGATAACTAACCCCTTCGCCAAGTAATCGTGCACACGCTACCAATTTGTTATCTTGAAACCCCATTAAATGATGAGTTTTTGGATGGCGGTCTTTTTCGTCAAGCTCCGGATAGGCACAGTTTTGCTCAACGACAAAAACATCGACACGCAGCTTGAGCAAGTCGAAGAGTTGATGATTAGTCAGTTCATTAAATGTAAGTGATTGCCAGGAAACCATGTTGCCTCGATGATTTTTTATTATTAACGTTTGAGTAGCGCCTTTAACAGATCCTGTTAAAGTTATAGATGTCAAAATACAAATTTTAAGATGCCAATTTTAAAATGCTAACTTTAAAATCTCTGCGACGATAACGATTGGTTTAGTGTAACGCAACCCATTTTACTCACAACTTATGCTGCAGCCTGAGCACCACACGCGTAGGTCAAGATACTCTGGATTATTCAGGCTCTAGGGTTAAGATACTCGTTGTTCGCCAACCCTGCCTTGACATAGTCAATGAACATTTTAACTTTAGTAAGGTTCTTACGCCCTTCAACACTTACCACCTGTATAGGCAACTTTTTGTCTTCCACATCTTCTAACAAACTTACCAAATCACCACTTCTAAGTGCTTCTGCAACCTGATAGGACATCAACCGAACAACCCCAACGCCTGCAATGGCGGCGTTAATAGCCGCTCTGTTTTGGTTGGATTGAAAACGAGGGGTGAGCTTAATAGCAATAGGTCTGCCGTTTTTGTGATACGTCCATACCGCTGGCTCGTTAAAGCGCGTCGGATAAAGCACACTATGCCGTTTTAAATCTTCTGGCTTTTTTATGGCCGGGCTACTCGCCAAGTAGCTAGGCGCCGCACAGGTTACACGCCGTACGTATCCTACCGTAACACCGTAAAGCGAGGAGTCTTTCGGGTTACCTATACGTATTGCTACATCCATATTGCTATCAATTAGATTCACCACATCGTCGTGAAAATGCCCGTTAACCCTAATGTCGGGATAGTCCTTAAGGAATTGGGATATTATTGGCGTTACATAACGTTCGCCGAACAAAATTGGTGCCGTGATATTAAGCTCACCTCTGGGCACTAAATCAATGCCAGACACAGCAGCTTCACTTTGCTCAATATCTGCCAGTATACGTGAAACATGAATAAGGTAATGTTCACCAACCTCACTCAATTTCACTTGCCGCGTTGTGCGATGAAAAAGTCGAGTATTTAACTGTGCCTCTAAATGTGCAATACACCGAGTAACCGCAGGCGCTGACATCGACATCGCGTCTGCAGCTCCTACAAAGCTTCCCGACTTAGCAGCCTCTGCAAACACTCTCATGCACAAAAGCTTGTCCATATTATTTCACTCAATGAAATTATAAATTTCAAAAATAGCTAATTATTAAATAAAAAGAAAGTTCTAATATCGCTATCAGCTTTTACACATTTTCGTTCAGGTTAATGTTTTTACACTACAGCCCAATGCCTACAGGAGTTATTTATGAGACCACCGCTTCCCCCCTTTTCACCTGAAACCGCAGCGCAAAAAGTGCGCCTTGCTGAAGACGCATGGAACACCAAAGATGCGGTAAAAGTTGCAGGTGCTTATACCTTTGACTGCCGTTGGCGCAACCGAGCAGAATTTATTGAAGGACGCGCTCAAATAGTGAGTTTTTTAACGAGAAAGTGGAACAAAGAGTTCAACTATAAATTAGTAAAAGAGCTATGGGCATTCAACGCAAATCGCATAGCAGTGCGCTTTGCATACGAGTACAAGGACGATTCTGGTCAATGGTATAGAGCTTACGGTAATGAAAATTGGCAGTTCAACCTTGATGGCCTAATGGAAAAACGTATTGCCAGTATCAACGAACATCCTATTTCAGAAAGTGACCGAAAGTTCACGTGGGATGGCGAACGACGCCCTGACGATTTTCCCACTCTGTCCGAGCTTGAGCTGTAAACAATGTTGATAATAACACTCAACTAACCATTTCTATTGAGAGGATGAATTTATGACAAATCCAACGAGCAATACATTGCCCAAAAGCCCTATTGTTTTGATTCAAAACCCTAAATCTGGCCACTGCCACAAGGTTTCATTGTTTATGGCACTGAATGCCATCCCTTTCACAACCGTTGAGCCTGACATGGCCAAAGGCGAGCACAAGAGTGAACGCTTCAGCTCACTTAACGTGTTTAAACAAGTCCCCGTGATAACAGACGGTGATATCACTTTGGCTGACTCCAATGCCATTCTGGTTTATTTGATCCACGCATACGCAGACAGTGACTATTGGCTAGGAAAGGACGCCAAAGAAAAAGCGCTAATTCAACGCTGGCTATCAGTCTCAGCGGGTGAACTTGCTAAAGGGCCGGCCGCCGCGCGATTAGAATACGTATTTGGAGCAACTATTCATGTGCCCACAGTACTAGCCACCAGCGAGACGTTACTTGCAAACATGGAGGCTCATCTAGAAAACACGGTAAGTGCTTTTTTGGTTGGCGAACACGTTACCGCAGCAGACATCGCCATGTATTCGTATATAGCTCATGCCCCTGAAGGAGGAATATCTTTGTCCAAGTTTCCTCTTATCAATGCCTGGATAAATGCGGTTGAGAGTCTGGATAATTTTGTCCCAATGCCAGCGTCTGACATCGCACCAGCGCGCAATACCAGTCCGCATAGTTAATTGAGGTCGTTATGTCTCTACCTAAGCTATCATCCTTGAACCCAGCGTTTCATCAAGGCGAAATTGCACTGCAAAAAAAGCTGGAAATTGACAGGGAAATCGGTGAGCGGACGAATGGTTTTATCCGTAGCTTTATGCCGGAACAACACAGGCAGTTCTTTACATCCAGTCCGTTCACTGTTTTCGCCTTGGTAGACGAAAAAGGCCACCCTGTAGCCACGCCTGTTTGGGGAGAAGGAGATTTCATAGAAAGTCCCTCTGCTACCCAATTACGCTTTAGCCTACCAGTAGAAGTTTGGAATATGATGCAACACTCGCTAAATCTCGACGTGACTTCAGGCAGCAAAATTGGAATCGTCGGTATTGAATACGCTACAAGACGAAGAAATCGGTTGAACGGTACGATAAGTCACGCAACTAATGAAAACCTTACGGTATTGGTAGATCAAAGTTTCGGTAACTGCCCCCAATACATTCACAAACGAACCACAGTCAAAAAACAACGTGCCGTTCAGACTGCCCCAATGAAAAATACAGTAGGTGCCGGTGATTCTACATTTTTTACTTCAACATCGAATGTGCTCACCCCAAGCGCACGCACGCTAATATCAAGGGCTGAAACGTTTTTTATTGCCTCACGACATAAATCTTTAGGCCATGCAGCAAATGAAGGGCTAGACGTTTCTCACAGGGGGGGCAAAGCAGGCTTTGTTAAAGTGGAAGGGAACTCGTTAATCTTTCCCGATTTTAGCGGTAATAAATTCTTTAATACCTTGGGCAACATCCTACTAGACCCACGCGTCGGTCTGTGTTTTTGGGATAATGAAACAGGTGACCTTCTGTTTATTGAAGCAAAGGCGAGTATCGAATCCCTCGAGTCGAATATAACCGCATTTGAAGGTGCAGAGCGCTTTGTGTCTCTTTCGGTACTCTCGGTAACACATATTTCGGGTGTGTATCCCTACTCCCATGAGATCACAGACATATCCCCCTATGCACTAAAGACAGGCGACTGGAAATAAGCGGTTAATTGATGAACCCTATCATCTAGTTAGCGTAATCAATTGGAATACCGTAACCAGAATGGTTACGCTGTTTAGACAAAAAGTCTTGGTTAGATTTTGTAGACAAGGGCAATTGCCCGCGTAGACACAGGGGCAGAACATGAGTGATAAGCGTAACATCAAAACGTACAACAAACCCGCTGGCGGATGGGGAGCACTAAAGAGTGTAACCCAGAGCTGGATCCAAAGCGAAAAGCCACTTAAGAATCTACGAGCCATGCTCAAGACGAACCAAGACAAAGGCTTTGACTGCCCAGGCTGTGCGTGGGGTGAATCACCAGAAAGTGGTTTAGTGAAGTTTTGTGAAAATGGTGCTAAAGCAGTGAACTGGGAGTCTACCGGTCGCTATGTAGACCCAACATTTTTCTCTAAGTATTCGGTCGGCTCACTGAAAAAGCACACCGACTACTGGCTTGAGTCACAAGGGAGACTCACCCACCCTATGCGCTACAATGCTCAAGCAGACCATTACGAACCAGTATCATGGGACGATGCCTTCGCACTTATTGCCAAACACTTGAAGGGTTTACATTCCCCTCATCAGGCGGAGTTTTATACCTCCGGGCGGGCGAGTAATGAAGCCGCCTATTTATATCAGTTATTCGTGCGCGCATTTGGCACAAATAATTTTCCCGATTGTTCAAATATGTGCCACGAAGCGTCGGGGCAAGGTATGAAACCTACGATAGGCGTGGGCAAAGGCACAGTTACGTTCAATGATTTTGCAAAAGCAGACACCATTTTTGTTATCGGCCAAAATCCGGGCACTAACCACCCTCGCATGCTAGAACCTCTTCGTGAAGCAGTACGAAGAGGGGCGCAAGTGGTATGCTTCAACCCGTTAAAAGAGCGTGGCCTTGAACGATTTCAAAACCCGCAGCATCCGGTTGAGATGCTAACCAATGGCTCTGAGCCAACCAATACCGCCTATTTCAGGCCTGCTCTTGGTGGTGACATGGCGGTTATGCGCGGCATCGCTAAATGGCTGTTAACTTGGGAACAAGAAGCCAAAGTAAACAATGCTCCTCCCGTCTTCGACCACGACTTTATTAACGCACATACCAATGGAATGGACGACTATTTGAGTGCCGTTGAAGCGACGAACTGGGAGCATATTGAAGCGCAGAGCGGTTTATCAAAAGACGAAATACGTCACGCGGCAACCATGTACAAACGTGGAGAACGAGTGATCATGTGCTGGGCAATGGGGATCACCCAACACAAGCACTCAGTAGCTACGGTTCAGGAAATAGTGAACGTACAACTACTACGAGGAAACGTGGGCAAGCCTGGTGCAGGGCTTTCTCCCGTTCGTGGCCACAGCAATGTGCAGGGGGATAGAACTGTGGGTATTAACGAAGTACCCCCCAAAGCATTGCTTGACGCACTAGAGAACAAGTTTAACTTCGCCGTTCCACGAGAAAGAGGTCACAATACGATTCAAGCTATCCAGGCTATGGAAAGTGGTGAATCCAAAGTTTTCATCGGCCTAGGCGGTAATTTCGCCCAGGCGACGCCAGATACGCCGCGTACTCACGCTGCGCTGTCACAATGCGACTTAACCGTTCATATCGCCACCAAGTTAAATCGTTCTCACCTAACCACAGGTAAAGACGCGCTTATATTACCCTGCTTGGGACGTACTGAAATTGACATGCAGGCTAGCGGGCAACAAGGCGTGACTGTGGAAGATACGTTTTCTATGGTCCATATTTCTTATGGCCAACTTCCGCCAAGCTCGCCCGAACTTCGCTCTGAACCCGCTATTATTGCTGGTATCGCGAAGGCGACGTTAGGCAACACGCCGGTAGACTGGGACTTCTTAATAAGCGATTACGACAATATTCGTGAGCTCATTGCCGACACCATAGACGGTTTTAAAGACTTTAACACCAAACTCGCTCAACCAGGTGGTTTTCATTTAGGTAATGCAGCAGGTGAGAGACGCTGGTTAACACCATCGGGCAAAGCCGAGTTTGCTGCTAACGCCCTGCCTGATTCACTGTTAAATGCTGACCTCGTTGCGAAAGGTGAAGAGCCGGACCTCATTTTACAAACACTGCGCTCTCATGATCAGTACAACACAACTATCTATGGTATGGATGACCGCTACAGAAACGTGTTTGGCGCGCGGGACGTTCTGTTTGTCAATGAACGTGACATTAAGAAGCTGGGTTTTAACGATGGCGATAAAGTCGACATTACGTCAATGTGGAACGACGGCAAAACACGCCAAGTTAAACAGTTTATGTTGGTGGCTTACGACATCCCGCAAGGTCAAGCGGCAGCATATTACCCCGAAACCAATCCGTTAGTACCACTAGAAAGTTACGGTGATGGCACGTTCACACCAACATCGAAATTTATCGCGATCAAACTTTCGAAATCTGAATCAGATGGCCGAATAGCAGTCTCTGCGGTGTAAGCTTTTCGTTGCTTATCCGGTACTTATCAGTACAGGCCCTTTGTTTCTAACTGGCTCGCTGCGCACTACTTTTCTTGCGGTGCGTAAGCTCTTGGAGGGTCATACTTAGGTACATGGATCAGGGTGAGACCATAACGGCTTGCCCACTTTACTGATAAGGCTGTAGGAGCAGATAGCGTCACTACCAAAGGTAATTTAGCTCTTATCGCTTTTTGAACCAACTCTAAACTGCAGCGGCTTGTGAGCACAACAATACCTTCAGGTTGAAAGAGTTTTTTGGTGGTGATAGCACCAATTAATTTATCAAAAGCATTATGCCTTCCTATATCTTCTCGGCATGCCAGCACATTGCGCTTAGCATCAATGTAGAGCGCTCCATGTACCGCACCGCTCTGCTGAGCTAATGCTTGCGCATTAGATATAAGGCTTCGCAATCCTTTAAACCAGCTCACATCAGGCAAAGGCGATACATCCACAGACGTTAATTGAGGCAAAGCGTTGTCTAAAGCCTCAACACCGCAGAGCCCACAGCCCGACGCCCCCGCCAATTGCCGTTTATTTTCCTTTAACTTCCAGAACGCCTGATTGGCAATTTCAACTTCCGCATTGATGTGTTCTTTGTGATGCGTCAATTCAATACCGTAAAGCTGGCGGGGATGTTCGATAATGTCGTTACTTAAACTGAAGCCCACAATGAAATCTTCAATGTCGTTTGGGGTTATCAGCATTACGGCATAATTAATACCGTTATAACTAATGCTTAAAGCGACTTCTTCGGCAAGGGCAAACTTTTGAGTATAGGGTGTAGCATCTAAAACTAATGCGTGTTGTTCAGTGTTACTTTTCATGTGGCCAATCACCTGGAGTATTCACATTCAACCACTCTACGCCATCTTCATTGGACATATTTGCGAGACGCTTTTTGTTATCGCTTTCATCTTTACGCGCTATTTTTTTGAGGTCGCCTTCTTTAAGAGAAACTGCATTGAGAATTTCTAAAAATCCTACCACTCGTCTTTTACTTTGCTCAACTAGATAGTTGGCTAAGAGGGCTTTGGTGTCCTGAGTAACGGGTAAATAGAAAGGCAAAAAGCGTTTTTCCACATAACATGCCTTTTCAGCCTCTCGCCCTCGCGAGACTAATATTCTCAAAAGCTCGGGCGTCATCTGCGGCATGTCAACGGGAAGAACAAGTAGTTCACAAGGATTGCCATTGTGATTATCAGGTTGAGATAGTGCGTCTAAAACAGCATGTACTCCGCTAAGCGGACCTGCATCTTCAATTTTGTCATTCAAAAAGCCTGGCGCGTTGCGGCTAATTAACACTTTATCGCAACTCGCAGACTGTAAAAGTAACGAAGCATTATCGATGAGAGTACGGCCCTGATAACGCATAAGTGCTTTATCTTGCCCCATTCTACGCGATTGACCACCCGCAAGCACTAAACCGATGAGTGTCGTATTCACTTTACTCACTGCATATGCCCCCTTTATTGAAAATCTCCTCATATCCTTTTAAAAACTCAAAGCATTGCTTTGCAATGGGAGAGCTGGGTTCGCCTTTTCGCATGATGAGCCCTAAAGGCGAAATGGTTTTACCATCGTCAACAGTAACATAGGCGAGCCCTAAATCATCATTGGCCTTTGCGACGTTGGTTGGAAGGATCGTACAACACATCCCCTTTTTCACTGCTTGCAGTAAACAATGAACCGAGTCTGATTCAATAACAGGCTCATTGTTCACGCCCACATTAGCCATGTTTAACGTGATTGACTGCCTAAAGTGCATTGAAGGTGTTAATAACCCAAGTGGCAGTGATGAAAGAGACTGCCAGCTTAGGGTATCTTGCTCAAAGCAGTAATGATTAGGGTGATACAGCAACACCATTGGTGTAGCTTTAAACGGCAAAATATGGAAGTGTTGCGCGCTCATGCCTTCAAGGTAACAAAGACCCAGGTCAAGCTCGTTACGGTGTAGCGCGTTAACGATATACTCACTGCTATGTGTTTGTAAGGAATACTGTAGTGCACTGTGCTGTTTTGAGAGGGTGTCAATAATGTCGATAGGATCGACACTCGCTAGAGGAACGGCACCAATCCGAAGTCGGCCAACTAAGGCACCTTTGCACGATGCAGCTTCCGCTTGTAATCCGTCACACGCCGCTAAGATATTCCTTGCCCATGCCAAAATTCTTTCACCTTCCGGCGTAAAGCCTTGGAATCTGTGGTTGCGAGCCACCAACTGAATGCCAAGCTCATCTTCTAAATTATGAAGGCGTGAAGAAAGCGTGGGTTGTGTAACATTGCACGACTTAGCCGCTTTACCGAAGTGCTGCGTCTCATCTAACGCGACCAGAAACCGGAGCTGACGAATATCCAAAGACCAATACCTTAATCATGATAGATAGCTTCTATCATGATTCTACCAATGGAATGCTTGACTTGTAAGTACATTAAACGCATGTTTTTAGAATAAGCCAAAAATCCCAAAAATATGTGCACATACTGATTGATAGAAACTATCACTCAAGATTATTCGCCCAGCATAGATTTAGCATTTTGTTCTGCGCAAGCGCTTCGACGCTGCTAGACCGACATCGCCTGAAAAATTTGTAGACGACGTGTACTAGCGCCTGTTGACCTTTGATGATGCCTTCTTACAACAAGTCCCATTGAAAATAGAAATAGCCATACCGTTGCGGCTTCACTTACTGCATGAGTAACCGTAGTCAAATAGCCAATATCAGCAAACGACGCTACAGTGGTATCACTTAACGAAATTGGATATGGCCCCAAATACCCTGTCATTAAATCTGATGAACCACCAGGCCAAGGTTCGTCCCAGTGACTGTTGGCAGTGCCGGCTCCTCCCCCCAGTTCTACAGGAATAAATGTGGCGTTTTCAACAAACTCGCGGCGATAAATTTCCAAAGCGTACTCTCCGGTGTAACGCCCTGAACCGCTGACGTAGTTAGATTGGCTGCCCGCAATAAAAAAGTCGGTCGTCCACAATGCTCCAAATCCAATTACATGGGCCATCTCGTGTACGATGACATCAAAAAGTGTACCGCGACTTTCTAAGCTAGCAAGGTCTGCCGTATCAAAGCGCATGCGGCCTTTATTTGCATAAACAAAAGTGCTGTCTGGTAGCTGAGTGATACCCGTTGGGCCAGCACTACCCAATACGCCACCCACACCATCAAGTGCAACGCCACTCGCATCTATAACAATATTGTGATTAAACTCGCTTTGAACGCCTATTAGGTAAGACTCCCAATAAGCGATTGCATCATCAAAAACACTGGATTGTGAAGGTGTTAAACCACCAAGATCGTTAATAGAAATTTTGAATAGTCCTGCATTTGCTGAAAAAGACACACACAACGACACCACAACACTGAAGAACCACTTAATTGAGACACCCATAGCACCCCTCCAAAACTAAGAAAAAACGTTCGATGCAAATAAATTTAGTAACGTAGGCCTGTTTATCTTTGCTGTATTTCAAAGCTCAACAGGGTAAGGACTAAAAAAACTATAGTAGAGAAAACCGTAAGTAGTTATGAGAAAGATTGCTTGTTAACGGCAAAAGTAAAAATTACTAAAGATCAACGTGTTGAATTTTTTAACAGAGAATACTTAACCGTAAGTCGTTCGCCATTGGCACAATGACGTATAGGGAGGGGGCGAATTATTGAAATTTTTTACGTCTACTTTCCCGCTTACCACGCTCTGTGATACAGAGCGCGGCTGCGAGAATGAATTAGAGGGCCTACCAGGTTAAATCATCTGGAATTTCATAATCGGCGTACCAATCATCTTCTTCTTCATCTTTACCATCGGCTCCGCTCTTATCTAAATCAGCACGGTAAATAACTGAAGCCTCGTCGCGCTGCGCAATTTTGTCAGCAACGGGGGCTGGTACTAGTTCATAAGCGTCATCTAGCAATACAACAGCCAAACGACCTTTTGTCACTTGCTTGTGCATCTCTTCACTCACATACAGACGCTTTACTACGTTGTCGTGTGTAAAGTTAAGTAAGGTTTCGCCATTGCGCGGTTGTTTGTTTACAGTAATAAGCTGCCTTACCTGCGCAATAATTGAGCGCTTCTCTCGCTCCTGCTGTTGAAGCTGGTTTAGCTCACGTGAGCGCGCTTTTTTCTCTTCAGCTGCTTGTTGAGCAGCAATAGTCGCTTCATCAACGACAGGTTGTTTTTGCTTATTCTTTTGCTTTTGTTTTTTGCGTTTATCTGCACGCGCTTGCTTTGCAGACGCTTTATCGGCCAAACCGGCTTTCAGTAGTTGGTCTTGTAAGGAGGCCATAATTACTCTCTGTTACACTGTTTCTATTGATACGCTTTGCAGACGTTTACCGTCTTTTAACTACGTAACAAGCCCGAGCAATGTCGGGCTTGTTAATTTCAATTAAAGGTCAATTTATACCTTTTCCGATGTAAAGGCATTACTTCTTCTTGGCTTTAGTCGCTGGCTTTTTAGCGGCTTGCTCCTGCCATTTGCCATTATTGTACCACGCAGACCATCCTGTTGCTTTACCGTTGTCATTTTCAGACATCACGTATTGCTGTTTGGTCTTCCTGCTGTATCGAACTATTGCAGGGTTACCATCAGGATCTGTTTGTGGCGCATCAGCAAGATAGTAGAATTTCGGCGAAATTCTATCTCTAAAGCGAGCAAGTTCTTCCACTTTCGGTGCACGAGTTTCACGCGACTTTGGAAAGTTATGCGCCGCTAAGAAAATTCCCGAAGCGCCATCACGTAGCATAAAATGCGCGTCAGACTTTTCACACGGAAGCTCAGGTAAATCTACCGGATCTTCTTTTGGCGGCGCAGCTTCACCGTTTCTAAGTAGCTTACGAGTATTCTTACACTCTTCGTTGGTGCAGCCGAAGTATTTACCAAATCGACCGTTTTTAAGCTCCATATCGCTGCCACATTTATCACACTCAATAATGGGGCCGTCATAGCCTTTTATCTTGAATGTGCCTGTTTCAACTAAGGTGCCATCACATGTTGGCGTGTTACCACACACATGAAGTTTACGGGTTTCGTCAACCAAGTAACTGTCCATCGCCGTGCCGCACTTAGGACAACGCTTTTTAGAACGAAGCGCTTCTGTTTCGAGCTCTTCTTCATCGTCCACTTTCACGACTTCATCACCAGGCGTTAAATTCATGGTGTTTGTGCAGCGCTCTTTCGGCGGTAAATTGTAGCCTGAACAGCCCAAGAATACGCCAGTTGACGCGGTTCTCACGTTCATTTCACGGCCGCATTTATCGCACTCAACACCTGCAGGCACTGCCTGATTCAAGCGCATACCGCCCTCTTCAGGGTCTTTCTCAGCGTTTAACAGTTTTCCGTAGAAGCCGCTGTAAAAGTCGTTGAGCACGTCCTTCCAATCTTTCTTGCCTTCAGCAATATCATCAAGATGCTGCTCCATGTTGGCAGTAAAGTCATAGCTCATTAAATCGTCAAAGTTTTCCATCAGACGATCGTTTACGATTTCGCCCATTTTCTCGGCATAAAAACGCTTGTTCTCTAAGCGCACATAGCCGCGATCTTGAATCGTCGAAATAATACTGGCGTAGGTCGATGGACGACCAATACCGCGTTTTTCAAGCTCTTTTACCAACGAAGCTTCATTAAATCGCGCTACAGGCTTGGTGAAGTGCTGTTTAGGATCAAGCGCTTTTAAGTCAAGCACATCGCCTTTTTGTACATCAGGCAACATGAGCTCTTCTTCGCCTTTTTTACGAAGCTGAGGTTGAACGCGAGTCCAGCCATCGAACTTAAGTACGCGGCCCTTCGCCGTCAGCTCGTAATCACCCGCCGCCACTTTAATAGTGGTTGCATCGTACTTAGCTGGAGTCATTTGACAGGCCACAAACTGGCGCCAAATAAGCTCATAAAGACGCTGTGCATCGCGTTCCATATCGCCTAAACTTGCAGCACTTATGCTCACGTTTGAAGGACGGATCGCTTCGTGCGCCTCTTGCGCACCTTCTTTACTGCCGTAGCGATTTGGCGAATCAGGCAGGTACTTGTCACCAAAATTATCTGAAATGTACGCACGAGCACTGTCCAACGCCTCTTGGCTTAAATTGGTTGAATCCGTACGCATATAGGTGATGTAGCCCGCCTCATAAAGGCGCTGTGCCATCATCATGGTTTTCTTAACACCAAAGCCCAATCGAGTACTTGCCGCTTGTTGTAGCGTTGAGGTAATAAATGGTGCAGAAGGACGACTTTGCGTAGGCTTTGACTCGCGGCTTTCTACCGTGTAGTTAGCCCCTTCTAAGTCAGCAAGCGCTTTATCAGTTTCGGCCTTGTTTTTAGGCTTAAACGCATTGCCCTGGTGCTTTGCTACTAGCATGCGCAGTGCCGCTTTTTGCTGGCTAGTTAAATCTGCGTGTACGTCCCAAAACTCTTCAGGTACAAACGCTTTAATTTCTCGCTCACGCTCTACAACAAGTCTAACCGCTACCGATTGAACTCGCCCTGCTGAGAGGCCTCGCGCAATTTTTTTCCACAGAAGTGGCGATACCATGAAGCCTACAACACGGTCTAGGAATCGACGAGCCTGCTGGGCGTTGACGCGAGAGATATTTAGTTCGCCCGGATCTGAGAACGCATCTTGAATCGCGTTTTTAGTAATTTCGTTAAACACCACTCGCTGGTAAGTTTTGTCTTTTTTACCTAGCAGCTCTTGTAAATGCCATGCAATCGCTTCCCCTTCGCGGTCCAAATCGGTCGCGAGATAGATAGTGTCAGCATCTTTAGCAAGCTTTTTAAGTTCGTTAACGACTTTCTCTTTACCCTGTAGCACTTGATAGTGGGCTTTCCAATCTTTCTCTGGATCCACACCCATTCTGTCTACAAGCTTCAAATATTCGTGACGGCGAAGATATTCTTGACGCTCTTCTTCGCTTAAAGTTTTGAGTTCTTTAGCCGGTTTTTTAGGCTCTACTTTGCCTAAAGCCTTCGTCGGAAGATCTCGCACGTGGCCAACCGAACTTTTTACGATAAAATTTTTACCGAGATATTTATTTATCGTTTTCGCTTTGGCTGGTGACTCGACTATGACCAGTGATTTTGCCATATAATTGAACTAAACCTATTGATTTTTAATGACTATTTACGTCAAATTCTGAAAATTGGAGCAACCTTGCACTATATATAGGGTACTCGCTCTTTTTTAACATATATCTACAAAGTGAATGGAAAACAAGATCTTCTTCATACTTATTCTTTCCTTTGCTTTAAACACGCGCAAAAACTGTACAATAAATAAACAGTGCGATTGGCATTGGCCTTAAAAGCCGTATAATGCCAGCCATTCCAACCTAGCCTGACAACATGTTCAGGTGTGAAGAAGTGCATCGTTTGTCCCTGTAAAAGAACGAAAGCGTTGCCGCTGCTATTAAATTAATCGCAGTGCGTATGGAAAAGTAACATATAGGGTCAAGCGCCAAAACTCCAAGAATGAGGGAAAGTATGAAGCAGTTTGAAGTTAACTTTGATGGTCTTGTAGGACCTACCCATAACTATGCCGGTTTGTCGTTTGGCAATGTCGCTTCCCTGAACAACGCAAACGCAAAGAGCAGTCCAAAACAAGCTGCAAAGCAAGGCTTAGCCAAAGCAAAGGCGTTGGCCGATATGGGAATGGTTCAAGGTGTGTTGGCCCCACAAGAGCGTCCTGACATCGTTGCACTGCGCCGTTTAGGCTTTACAGGCTCTGATGCTCGCGTGCTAGAAAGCGCTGCAAAGCAATCTCGCGAGATTTTCCTTGCTTGTTGTTCTGCCAGTAGCATGTGGACTGCAAATGCCGCCACTGTGTCTCCTAGTGCCGATACTGCCGATGGTCGCGTTCACTTTACCCCTGCAAACTTAACCAACAAGTTCCATCGTTCACTAGAGCCTCAGGTTACAGGCAATATCCTGCGCGGTACATTTGCCAATGAAAAGCACTTTGCTCATCACCAGCACCTGCCAGATAACGAGCATTTTGGTGACGAAGGTGCAGCCAACCACACGCGACTTTGCAGCAACTATGGTCAGGCAGGCGTAGAGTTGTTTGTTTATGGTCGTCATGCATTTGATACCAGCAAACCAGCACCGAAAAAATATCCGGCTCGCCAAACGCTAGAAGCATGCCAAGCAGTAGCTCGCTTACACGGTCTAGACGACGATGGCGTAGTTTACATGCAGCAAAACCCAGAGGTTATCGACCAAGGCGTATTCCACAACGACGTAATTGCCGTAGGCAACCAGAATGTACTGTTCTTCCACGAGCAAGCGTTTTATCAAAAAGACGCTGGATTTAAAGAGCTTCAAGCTAAATTTGGTAGCGAACCGCTTCACTTTATCGAAGTGCCGACTGCCGAAGTATCAGTGCAAGATGCAGTGAAAACCTACTTGTTCAATACGCAAATAATAACGCTTCCAACCGGCGATATGACTATCATTGCGCCAACTGAGTGTGAGGAAAATGAAGCCGTTAAGCGCTATTTAGACAAGCTGGTAACACTGGGTACGCCCATTAAGTCGGTTAATTATTTTGATGTTAAACAAAGCATGCGTAATGGCGGTGGTCCGGCATGTTTGCGTTTGCGCGTTGCAATGAATGACCAAGAACTCGCCGCGGTTAATCAAAATACGTTAATTAACGATTCACAGTTCGCACGCTTAAATGCATGGGTCGACAAACACTATCGCGATGAATTAGGTGAAGATGACTTGCGCGATCCGCAGCTTCTCATTGAATCTCGTACTGCGCTTGATGAGCTTACACAAATCCTTAAAATTGGCTCGGTTTACCCATTCCAACAGGCGTAACAATCTTTATTTACGCACCTATTCTGCTTTAAAGCTACCATCAAAACAAAAAGCCCGACGCTTGCGTCGGGCTTTCTTTCAAGGAATCAGCTGATACTACTTAATAACTTGTGCAGCTTAATCAAAGTCGGTACAGCTGTTTGACATCCCAAATGGGTTCGCCGGAAGCCCTGCACCTTCATTAGTCAGGTCTTCAGAACTAACTCCTAGCCTGTAAAAGTGGTCAGCGCTCGACTCACTACCATTAGACTGCCCGAATATTGTAATGACGGTATCGTACCAGTAGCCATAGCTTGCTGGGTAACGATAGATTAATTCAGCTTGCCCGTTTATGTCGGTCACGCCATTACCCCCGACTGAGATAGTCCCCACAATACCAGGCGTTAAGAATGTGTCACCATTTGTATCTTCTCCGGCGTCTAATATACCATTGCTATTTGCATCTTCATTTTGGCAAACCGCTGTTACGATTGGCTCCCAAATAGAACGGTCTTCGTTCCAGTTCCATCGTCCTTTTAGATAAATTCCTCTGTTGTCCGGTTCAGTTCGCTTAACTGGGGTAGCAGAAGCTGTTAACGACACTCCACTAACGGGTCTCCCAGCTGAGTCAGAAACAAAGACAGCAAAGCGCTTAAGGTACGTTTCTGTGTCTGGCTCTTCAAGTGTGTTTCCTGTACCAATAGAAATATCAAACGGTCTACTTCCTACCGTCATATTTACGGTGTCACGAATTGAAGGGTTGCTCGCGACTTCTGCTGAAATAATCACAGCATCTTCGCTTGACGTAGACCCTGACGTGAAAACAGTAGAAGCTACGCCATTACTGTCTGTTCGAGACTGAGAAGGTGAGATAAACCCTGTAGATGTATCGTTAACATTGAAATTGATAACTTGATCTTTAACCAAGTTTCCACTCGGATCTCTTACGATTGCGGTTATAGTACTCGTTTGACCGTCTGGCCCTATTATATCTGGCGTTGCATCAGCGATGATCGTTGCTGGTACAACCGCGATAAACGCAACTTCTTCTACCGCACTAACCGAAGAACCATCGCTACTGTCGAGGCCAGTTGCGGTAAGCGAGGCAATTCCTGCATTATCAGCCTGAATAGAAACTTGGGCAACGCCGTTTGAATCTGTCGTACTTGTGCTTCCATTTACAAACTCACCGCGAGAAATACTAAATGTAACTTCTTGCCCCACGACTGGCAGGTTATCCTTGAGCCATTGGACAGAAACCAAGGTTGGCGTGTTTAATGGTATTTCAGACTGTGGAATATTGTCGAAGTCAAATTCATCTTGTTGAACTTGGATAGTAACTACAGTGAGCGCACCTAGAGCGCGCACATTGAATGAGTCGGTACCTGATTGGACGGCTGTATATGTAACGCTTACTTGGCCATTTGCGCCTGTGGTAACTGCCGTATTGTCAAATGTTCCCGTGCCGGGCTCGATGATTATAGACTCATTTCCCAATGGGTTGCCGTCAGAATCTTGCACTCTCAATGTAAATTCGGCTGTACTGTTTAGAATAACAGATGAAGGTCCGTTAGCAGTGACTTCTGTCCCGCTGATTTCAATCAAAATTTTCTCAGCCGGCAGGCTCCCAGCTTGGGCAAAAACCTCAGCAGGCCTGTTCATCGCATTATTTCGTGTTGACACAAATGCTCTAGCAGTACCATCTTCCGCGGTAACAGGTTGACTTAATTGAATTTGTAAACCGTCTTCATTCTCAGCGAAAAAAGATACATCGACTCCTTCCATCAACACACTTTGCGCATTTTTCACCAAAGCAATAAGCTCAATTTGGTCGTTACCACTCGATGGCAATAAAATACTACTTGCGAACAGGTCTAGTGAAGCAGGCTCTTCACTTACCGTTGTACTGCCCGTAGAGCTGAATGTAGTTGAATCCGCTTCACCAGTTGACAAAGTAGCCGTTACTTCACCATCCCCTGATGCGCTTCCCACCGACATACCGATCGACGCTACGCCTTCTGCATTAGTCAGTGCAGTGGCAGTATCGTTAGAAAACGTCGCTAAATCATCATTGCTCAATGAGAAAGTTAGGAGCAAATCGGCCTGAGGCTCACCCTCAGAATTAGTCACGGTTGCCAGCGCAACCAATGCGTTGCTAGAAGATAAGCTGTTATCTGCTTCCCCAGCTGCATTTTGTAGGGCTAGCGATACACTTATTGTTGTTGGGTCGGTGCTTGTCACCGCTGTGGCTGAAAACGTGGTAGTTCCCGTTTCGCCGCTACCGAGCGCAGCGGTAATTTCGCCATCTCCAGAAGCCGTGCTGGCATTAAGGCGTAATCGGGCTACACCATTTGAATTTGTACGCGCCGTTCCCGTGTCGTTGCCAAACTCGGCTAGTTGTTCGTTGCTTAGCGTAAAGGTTAGTAACGCGTCTGCATGCGGATTGCCATCTTGATCTGACACGGTCGCAACAACAAACAGACTATTGTCTTCAGAAAGGCTGTTGTCGCTTGCTCCACTTTCATTTTCAAGTGTTAAAGCGATTGAATAGGTTGGTGATGTGGTACCGCCGTCTCCGCTTCCGTTATCCGTGTTATCTCGAGAGACTGATGAACCGCCCCCACCACATGCTGTTAGCATAAATAATGCGCTAATTAGGCTTAGCGTTTTCGCTAATGTCGACATAATTCGTTCCTGAACCTCTTTTATTGACAATTGCGTCGTTTTTTATGTTTAAAAATCAACTGAATCTGGCACACTACGAAAGATTAAAAATATAAAAATGCACAGGGAACATTAATGTCTTCATCTGCACATAAATATAGTTTAACCGCCCGCATCTTTATCGGCATGGCTGCCGGTATCTTGACTGGTGTCTTTCTCCAATTATTGTTTGATGATAGCGGAGATTTTACGTTTTCGATATTCGGTTTAGCGTTCTCAACGTATAACATTCTTGTAGAAGGTATATTTTCCACTCTCGGCCAAATATTTATTGCCAGCTTAAAAATGCTTGTGGTTCCTCTTGTGTTTGTTTCCTTAATTTGCGGAACCAGCACACTGTCTGACCCTAGTAAATTGGGAAGACTTGGCGCAAAGTCAGTCGGACTCTATGTTGTCACAACCGCCATTGCCATAACACTAGCCATGAGTATAGCTTTAGTGGTGTCTCCGGGTGATGGGCTAAATCTAACAACAGAAACTACCTTCCAAGCGAAAGAGGCCCCTAGCCTGTCTGACGTTATCGTTAACATGTTCCCAAGCAACCCAATTAACTCAATGGCACAAGGCAACATGCTTCAGATCATTGTGTTTGCCGTACTGTTTGGTATAGCTATGGCGATGACAGGTGATGCGGGCAAGCGTCTTACCGCTATCTTTGAAGATATTAATACGGTAATCATGCGTCTTGTTACCATCATCATGAACTTAGCGCCATACGGCGTGTACGTGTTGATGGCGAAACTCTTCTCCACTATTGGTGGCGAAACAATTCTGAGCCTGGCGAAATATTTCTTCTTAGTATTTGGCGTGTTAATCCTTCACGGCCTGGTAACCTATTCAGTGCTGCTAAAAGCTTTATCGGGATTAAACCCTGTTATCTTGATGAAGAAAATGCGTGACGCTGCGCTATTCGCATTTAGTACCTCAAGCAGTAGCGCTACCTTGCCCGTCACTATGGAAACGGCGAAAAACAAGCTTGGCGTAGGTAACTCGGTATCGTCGTTCACCCTGCCGCTAGGCGCAACAATTAACATGGACGGCACGGCCATAATGCAAGGTGTTGCCACGGTCTTTATTGCCCAGGTTTACGCTGTCGATTTAAGCCTTGGCGACTATATGATGGTAGTACTTACCGCCACCCTTGCTTCTATCGGAACCGCTGGTGTGCCAGGTGTGGGCCTTATCATGCTAGCTATGGTATTGCAGCAAGTGAACCTACCGGTTGAAGGGATCGCACTTATTATCGGTGTAGACAGACTGCTGGATATGACACGCACTGCGGTAAACATTACAGGCGACTGTATGGTGTCGTGCATTGTAGCTAAAAGCGAAGGTGCATTGGACGAAAGCGTTTATAACGATCCTAAAGCCGGTTTGAAGCAGGAAGATGTGGACTTCGAACATTTTGAAAAGAATAAATAACGACTACAAAAGCTTCTTTAGCTCGATTTACATATGAGTTTACAGAAGCAGTCGCATACTAAAAAGGCCAGCATCAATTGCTGGCCTTTTTAGTTAGTTGCGTGCTCCGTTATACCATATATGGACCCTCTCCGATTGCAAGACACCGTGTTGATTTAATAACGTGATTCATTGCTGCCATATATTCGGCTTTTTCGTGAAGTCAAT
>NZ_JAKRFA010000041.1:0-31303 GCF_022348305.1 Alteromonas sp. MmMcT2-2 | reverse complement strand
AAGCTTCAAGCTCTTTCTTATTCATGTTCATCTGCCTATCCTTAACTCTCTATAGAGTAAATTGAGATAGGCAGTTACACAAAATTAGTTACAGTCTCTGAGCCGACGCAAACATGCCTGTCTCTTTTAGTCCATACACCGTATAAACAAATATGACTGTATTGTTTAGTCATTTCACGCAAGCCCAGAAAAGAAACATGCCTATCTTGTTTAGTTTGATTTCGATATCGCTAATATGCCTGTCTTGTTTGGTATTCCCCAGAAAAGTAAAGACATGAGCCTGTCTTATTTTTATGCGTTTGCTATTACTGGAATATAGCCTTCGATTTCAGACTCCGGCACGTGGACATGACGGCGTAATGTGGCCAAAAACGTGCACAAATGAGCCTGCCTTATTTAGTCTTCTCCATCCGTGAAACAAATATGCCTGTCTTGTTTAGTGCACTCGTCCCCAAACCGTCATGCTATTCAAACAAGCATGCCTGTCTTTTTAAGTCGTTTATGCATATTTGTACCAGTTTAAAAAGAGTTCTAGCCCTTCTTTTGTTTTAATATGCAACCTATACGCTCTATTTCCGAAACCTAATTTCGAAGTAATATAATAAAGATTTGAATGCCTACCAACATTCTTTGGTTGCGGGATATACTCTTCTTCTACGATTACCTCGGGCATAAAACAAGGATAAACTTCGACGTATAAAGAAACTTTCTGCTTATTTTCTTCTATAAGTGCTAGCTCGCGCCCTGACTGCATCTTAAAAGAAGATAATTTATCTCTTTCATCAATAAATGTTGTATCAATTGAGCTATTTAAAATTATTCTTGCCTCTATGGGATTCATCGAATTTATCCTACGTATAACGCTAGGCTAACCGCGTGGGGCAAAATTGCGAAGCCGCCCCGCCTGTATGAGAGAAGTGAGTAGACAGACACATAGTGTACACCGTATAAACAAATATGACTGTATTGTTTAGTCATTTCACGCAAGCCCAGAAAAGAAACATGCCTATCTTGTTTAGTATTCTCGTGTTGAACTGAAACATGCCTGTATTATTTAGTTTCATTTGATTATTAGCATGCCTGTCTTATTAGTTTTTTAGTTTTCTTACAACTCTAAACCATAACCAACAGAGAAATAGAGAAAAAACCGTAATGTCGTTTTTCGCTCATTTATTAAAAACACCAAATCGACGTGCAGATGATTTCGGTATATTTAACGCTACACAAACATGCCTGTTTTTTTAGTTTGGAAGCCTTGCGTGTAACTTGAAAGAGTATTTTACAGGCCCTCTGACAATACCCTTTGACGCAATTAACTTCTTTTTAAGCCTACTAGTATTTGGCTTCGCAAAGCTTAAGCTTTCGAACCAGCCACAGATATCTACAATGGTAAAATGCTCAACCTCTGAGACCTTTGAGTGATAGAACCCTAAGCGCTCAACTCTCTCGATCTCCTTAAGATCAATAAGTCCGCTTATGCTTGAAAACTTCTCGATATTCATTCAGCTCTACTTTTCACTTAACGCCCGCATTTGTGGCTGGTTTGGAGCGCAGCGGAAAGCCAGTCCGACAACATGCGCTTGTTACAAGCAAACCACTACGGAATATGAAACAGCATTACCGATAGCTTTACTTCTCTGTTTTTGTCGTCATTAATATGAAATCTGTAGTGATACCAACCCTCATCTTGCTCATTAACGAAGCCAAGATAATTTTCATGCTCAGATATACATTCTTTAGCTGTGTCTAAAACAGACATAAAATCTTTATTTCTGACGAACATGACTACCGCAGCTTTAGAATCTCTCCATGTCAGGTAGCCAAGTAACTGACTAATGGTTTCCAGAAACCCCTTTTTACCGTGCCAGAATTTCAGCTCAGCTATAAAGACGTTTTTTCCTTCATGTCTCAACAAAATATCCGTTTTACCAGACTTGTTGAAAGTTTCGCCTGTAGCCGAGCCTTCAAAGTTGGGTTCGAGAATCAGAAGCATATGGTCTCTTAAATGCTCCTCGTCCTTGCCAGAATATGTTGAAGGCAAGCGTTCAAACTGCTTACCAACATCATGGATAATTTTGAGTATCTGAGCGTATATTGTCGAATCTAGCGTAGGCTCAGGTGTATAACCCTTTTCAGTAACTTCAGGCTTAGGTTTCGTTGCAATTGCCTTAGTTCTTTTCGCAGGAATAGAAAAAGTAGACGATTTACTTCCGGACTCCCTTACTGGCACCCCCAAAGACGCCATCAAATCATTTTTGCTAAGTAACTGCTCTTTTCTTGCGTCAAATATTCTAGAAGCATGTTGTTCAATAGAAGCATTAAACTTTTCTAGGTCTCTAGTTAAATATCCATTCTGTGTTTCAAGGCTTTGTATTGTTTGATCTGACTCTTGTTTGATACGTTGAGCATCAAGATTAAAGTTAATGATCTTAAAGCAAATGCAATCTTGCTCCACCGAAATAAGTGGCGCAGACGTTGAATATGTACTTGCTCTAACTCGCAGTAATTGCTGGTCGCCGGAAAATGGGAGGTGAAAAATAAGCACATCTCTTGGGTATGAGCCAGCCCTATCCATAAAGTAGGAATTCGGGTGCATTTCAGCAGGTATCATTTCTTCATGAGTGGAAACTGAAAGTCCGTCTTTGTGAATTTCTATAGGATCAATAGAAAATTCACTGACGAGATGCTGCATGTACTCCTCGCGATTTACATTAAGGATGTAATCGTCGTTTTGACGCTTAATCGCTTGATCTATTGCTGAACGTTGATTTTCAAGCATACTGAATCCGTCATATTCAGAAAATGCATGAAAACCGTCTCGTCGAAATCCTCTCATATTTATCCTTTACTTGTAACAACTTACTCGCCCCCAAACCGTCATGCTATTCCACACCACTTTAGGGCACTTCTCCTTTCTACTTCTCACTACTCTAAACCACAACCACAAGAGAAATAAAGAAAAAACCGTAATGTCGTTTTACGCTCATATATTAAAAACACCAACTCGGCGTGCAGGCGATTTTGGTGTATTTCACGCAAGCCAAAAAAAGCCAGCTTCCGCTGGCATCCAAAACAAATAATTTAACGTCACTCTAACTAAAAACTACTTCCCCTGCCTAGCAGCCAACTTCTCCAACTGCTCATCGGTAGCCGGTAGCTGGTGCTTCTCTTTCCACTCTGAATACGGCATTTTATATACCACTTCGCGCGCGGCTTCGTAGTCGATATCAGCACCCTGCTCGCTTGCAGCTGCCGAATACCATTTTGCTAAACAGTTACGGCAGAAGTCGGCCAAAATCATCAGGTCAATGTTCTGAACGTCTTTATTTGCGTCTAGGTGTTCTACTAAGCGGCGGAATACCGCTGCTTCTACTTCGGTTTGCGTTTGCTTATCCATTATCTAATACCTCTAAAAAAGCGTTTTTCGTTATG
Organism: Alteromonas sp. MmMcT2-2; assembly: GCF_022348305.1. Taxonomy (NCBI): domain Bacteria; kingdom Pseudomonadati; phylum Pseudomonadota; class Gammaproteobacteria; order Alteromonadales; family Alteromonadaceae; genus Alteromonas; species Alteromonas sp. MmMcT2-2. The sequence continues at coordinate 27,871 of NZ_JAKRFA010000041.1, read as the reverse complement.
GTTTGAATGTGTGGGTTAACGGATGAAACCCAACCCGCTATCTCTTTTAAAACCCAAAACGAAAAAAGGGAGCCAAGCTCCCTTTTTACTTATATACAGCTAACTAGGTTTAAAACCTAATCGGCATTACTCTGCGTCGTCAGACTTAGGCGCAGGCTTTTCTAGAAGCTCTTTAATGCTTAAACGTACACGGTTTTGGCGATCGATTTCCATAACCTTAACGTCAACCATTTGGCCTTCTTCTAGGTAGTCAGTTACTTTGTTCACACGCTCGTGAGCGATTTGTGAAATGTGAACAAGACCTTCTTTACCTGGAAGTACTTCTACAAACGCACCGAAATCTACAATACGTGTAATCTTACCGTTGTAAGTCTTACCAACTTCAATTTCAGCCGTTACTTGCTCAATCTTGCTAATAGCGATATCTGCTTTCGCACGCTCTGTCGCAAAGATTTTGATAGTACCGTCGTCTTCAATCTCGATGTTAGTGTCAGACTCTTCAGTAATTTGACGGATCATTGCGCCGCCTTTACCGATAACGTCACGAATCTTGTCTTGGTCAATCTTCATGGTGTAAATGCGTGGAGCAAATTCACTTAGCTCTTCACGGTGACCACCAATCGCTTCGTCCATTACATTAAGAATGTGCAAACGTGCTTCTTTTGCTTGTTTAAGCGCAATTTGCATGATTTCTTTAGTAATACCTTCAATCTTAATGTCCATTTGAAGTGCAGTAATACCTTCGGTAGTACCCGCTACTTTAAAGTCCATGTCGCCAAGGTGATCTTCGTCGCCAAGGATGTCTGAAAGTACAACAAAGTTGTCGTCACTCTTAACTAGGCCCATTGCGATACCCGCAACAGACGCTTTAATTGGAACACCTGCATCCATAAGCGCTAGTGAAGTACCACATACAGACGCCATTGATGATGAACCGTTTGATTCTGTGATTTCAGAAACCACACGTACTACGTACGGGAATTCTTCTTCACTTGGCATTACTGCTTGAATACCACGCTTCGCTAGACGACCGTGACCAATTTCACGACGCTTAGGCGAACCAATCATACCGGTTTCACCAACACAGTATGGAGGGAAGTTGTAGTGAAGCATGAAGCGGCTGTCGCGCTTACCTTGAAGCTCGTCAATCATCTGTGCGTCACGCTCTGTACCAAGCGTAGCAGCTACAAGTGCCTGCGTTTCACCACGAGTAAATAGTGCAGAACCGTGAGTACGAGGAAGAATACCTGTTGCTACGTCTAGTGCACGGATCATTGCTGGGTCACGACCATCGATACGTGGCGCACCAGATAGAATGCGTGAACGTACAACGTCAGACTCAAGGTCGTGAAGAAGGTCTAGCACTTCTTTCTTGTCTTGTTCTTCGTCTTCAGCAAGGATAGCTTCTAGTGCTTTTTCAGTTGCTGCAGTTACTGCGTCTTTACGCTCTAACTTGTCAGAAATCTGGTAAGCCGCAGTCATTTCCGCTTCAGCTAGTGCTTTAACTTTGTCTTTAAGCGCAGTGTTTTCTGCTTCTGGTGCCCAGTCCCACTTCTCAGTGCCAACTTCAGCAGCAAATTCGTTAACCGCGTTAACTACAGTTTGCATTTGCTCGTGACCGAACATAACCGCACCTAGCATGGTGTCTTCAGAAAGCACGCTTGCTTCTGATTCAACCATAAGTACTGCGCCTTCAGTACCCGCAACAACAAGGTCAAGCTCGCTTTCAGCTTGCTCTTCTGCGCGTGTATTTAGAATGTATTCACCGTTGCTAAAACCAACACGAGCCGCACCGATTGGGCCGTTGAAAGGAATACCAGAGATAGCAAGGGCTGCTGAAGTACCAATCATAGAGATGATGTCTGTAGGGATATCTGGGTTAGCAGACATTACAGTTACAACAACTTGTACTTCGTTTTTGAAACCTTCTGGGAATAATGGACGGATTGGACGGTCGATAAGACGTGCAATCAGTGTTTCACCTTCAGATGGACGACCTTCACGCTTGAAGAAACCACCTGGGATTTTACCCGCAGCGTACGCTTTTTCTTGGTAGTTAACAGTAAGTGGGAAGAAGTCTTGATCTGCTTTGGCTTCTTTTTTACCAACTACTGTTACCAGTACAGACGTATCGTCCATGCTCGCAAGAACCGCAGCTGTTGCCTGACGAGCAATTACACCCGTCTCTAGAGTTACAGTATGCTGTCCATACTGAAATGATTTAGTAATAGGAGTCACTATTTGTCCTTTAATTTCAATCTTTATTTTATCGCTTTTAAACGCGGCGCATAGTATAGCCATGAAGTAGCGTTAATACCATGGTCAAATGCAGCCCCGCGCGGAATTTGTCGTGTTATTTGGTCATTAACCGCTACCACCTATAGCACCATGACTATATGAAATATCTGTGAAATTTCAATTATTGACTATATTTTCATCATACTGACACAAAACAGCGTATGCTAGAACAAAAAGCGAACAACGTAAGAACTTAAATAAACATCACGTGCGACCAATGCGCAGAAGTGATTAACCACAACAAGAACGTCTAATATTAGTGTGCTAAAGGAGATAACCATGTTGGTACTTCGACTTAATAAAGCAGGCATGCCACAAGAGTGGATAGATGTTGAACAAGCCGCAAAGCTTTACAGTCAGGATAAGGTGCTATTTGAGCTAGGTAGCGATGCTATAACGCTTAAAGGAGGCTGGAATCACGAAGGGCTGCAAAGTCAGCTTACCCTGTCTAGTATTATCGCGTGCGATGGCAAGGTAACAGATTTATCTGGCAAAGTTGCCCTTACTAATCGCTATTTGTTTAGGCGCGATAGCTACCTATGTATGTACTGCGGCAATAAGTTTACGCCAAAGCAGCTTACCCGAGATCACATTATCCCACGCTCTCGCGGCGGAAAAGACAGTTGGACGAACGTTGCCACTGCTTGCCAGCGGTGTAATCACGCGAAAGGTGCGAAAACGCCAGAAGAAGCCAACATGCCCCTACTCGCTGTTCCGTTCAGGCCCAATGTGTACGAGCGTTTTTACTTAATGAACAGGCGGATTTTGGCTGATCAAATGGCCTTTTTACAAGGCCATTTCACCAGCCACCGAGAATGGACGTGCCTAGAATAAAGGTTATAACGCACCGCTAGTAGTTGTCTGAGCTTCGGGCATTGCTTTAGCTTGGTTTTGCACTGAAGAGGAATCGCTGTGCTGTGCATGCAACTGACGCTGTTCTTCTTTTTGCGCTTTAAACCACAGGCTTAACCAGTCTGAGCACATTTTATGTTCTAATTCATGAGCTTCGGCTGTAGGGCAAAACAAGCTTACCTTCACCACTACTTTGGCAAGTTCATTGGTTTTAATCTCAACCTCGGGGTCGATGCGAATAAACTCTTGCTCTAAGTGACGTTCAATTAAGCCTTTGTAGCGCTCTGCAACGTCACGGAAATATTCACAATGTGCCTGTGCCCTGGCATGAAACGCTGGAAGCAAACTATAGGCGTTTACAGAAGGCTCGTTCACTATTTCAAATGAATGCAAACGGTAGCGACGCATAAAGTTAAGATTTCGTACGGTTTGAGTTACAAGCTGACTGTTAGGCACGTACACGTGTTTACCCGTGTAGTTAAAGCTTTCAGGGTCTACTTCTAAAAGTGCTGTCTTTGCCCAGTCCATTTCTACCACTTCACCAATGATGTTGTTCATTTGGATCCAGTCCCCTACCCTGAACGGCCGAGCGCCCAAGTAATAAATGAACCCCATAAAGCACTGAATAAACTCGCGGGTTGCCAACACAATGGCCACCATAAAGGCAGCAATGGAGATTGCCAGTGTTTGGATTTCAGAGCTCCACACCATCATTAGCACAATAATGATAAAGGCATTACCCAGCTGCTCTAGGATATTGATTTGGTTTCGGCGGTCTTCGCCACGATGAGAACTAATGCGCCTGATAAGGCGCAACACACCCTTTTTGATAAAGTGCAGTACAATTAAAAGTACTAGAGATGTCAGCAGTTTATAATCATTGGCAAAACTTATAAATTGATGCCATAACTGCGCTGGGTCTATCACAATCTCCATGTAAGCTCCGTCTGTACTCCGAGGGTAAATATTTGAATAGGCGAAAAAAAGCGCCGACGAATGTCAGCGCTTTTAATTATGAATCATGTAAAATCGTGGCACAATGCCGACCAGTTAAAACATCTTTTTATTAGTCGCGAATTTGGCCTTCGCCATTCACTAAATATTTCTCTGAAGTCAATGACTCCAAGCCCATTGGGCCATAAGCATGTAGCTTAGTGGTTGCAATACCAATTTCTGCACCTAAGCCAAGCTGGCTACCGTCAGAAAAACGTGAAGACGCATTAACCATTACTACACTTGCATCAACTGCACGTTGGAATAACTTGCCTTTTTCAGCATCTTCCGTACAAATTACTTCCGTGTGGTTACTACCAAATTGCGCAATGTGGTCAACCGCTGCTTCGAAATCGTCAACTACACGGATAGCGATTTCCAGACCAAGATACTCTTCACCGTACGCGTCTTCAGAAATAACGTCAGCACCATCAAAGTATTGGCTGCCTTTTTCGTTTACGTGAACCTTAACACCCTTTTCTTTGAATGCGTCGGCCACTTTAGGCAAAAAATCGCCCGCAACGGCTTGGTGTACTACTAAGCCTTCTAAGGCATTACACACGCCAGTACGCTGTGTTTTACCATTTAGAAGTAGCGCCATGGCTTTGTCTAAATTTGCATCTTTGTCTACGTAAAGGTGACACACACCCTTAAAGTGCTGAATTACCGGCACCTTGGCGTTGTCAGTCACGTAGTTGATTAGACCTTCACCGCCACGAGGAATAATAACGTCTATATAGTCGCGTTGCTCCATTAACTCTTGCATTAATGCACGATCTGGATTCGGAACTACCGTTACCAGCGCTTTTGGTAAATTGTGCTTCTCCAGCACGTCTTGCATAAGTTCAGCAATGGCTAAACTCGTATCTAGTGCCTCTTTACCACCACGTAATATTACTGCGTTACCCGATTTAAAGCACAGCGCGCCTGCGTCGGCAGTAACATTAGGTCGTGCTTCATATATCATGCACACAACACCCAGCGGTATGCGCATTTTCTTAATCTCAATACCGTTTGGACGTGTACCGATAACGCGCTCTTTACCCACAGGATCATCAAGTTCAACAATAACTTCGATGCCTTCAGCCATGGCTTCAATACGCTCGTCGTTTAGGATTAAGCGGTCAACCATCGCTGCGTCTAAGTTATTCTCTTTGGCGCGCGCGACTTCCCTTTCGTTTACTTCAATAATTTTGCCTTTATTTGCACGAATTGCCGCGGCCATATCAGTTAACACCGCGTTTTTCTGGCTTTCGCTTAAAATAGCCAGTGTACGTGCAGCTTTTTTCGCCTGTTGTGCTAACTCTGTAATAATGCTCATTCTTTCTCCAGATTTGCTATGTGCTGATCAGAAATAATTGGCCCAGTCTTTTCCTCAAACTCATGGGCGAATTCTTCGTTTTCCTGATTCGCAATGAAATTCAATAAACAGCTACTGTAATTCGACTTGGCTTTTACCAGTTTAGTACCGTCTTCTTTACGTACTAGAATGGTGTCGCCTACCGAGAACTCACCTTTCACGTCAATAATTTCGCTACTTGTCAGTTGCTCTGCGTCGCCAGCTAAAGAGGCGTCAAAGTCCCCTTCTACTATCACTTCACCCTGCGCGTTTGACGTATGGCGCATCCAATGCACATTCTCTTGCATTGGCGTGGCGTGAGGTTTGAAATGCGTGCCTGGGTTTTCACCTGCTAGCAGCATATTAAACGACAGTTCAGTAAAGCCGTTAATAATATATGTATCTATACCATGCGAAACGGCTTTTTCGGCCGCTTCAATTTTAGTGCGCATACCACCGGTGCCTACACCGCCTTTTACCGCACCGCCAGCCATGTCATAAATGCTTTGATCAATGGTATTAACTGATTTAAGCAATTGTGCGTCGTCGTGTTCATGCGGGTTCTTATCGTACAACCCATCAATGTCTGAACAGATGATAAGTGCATCTGCTTCAGCTGCCGACGCCACCATGGCCGATAAATTATCGTTATCACCCACTTTCAATTTGTCAGTGGTAACAGTGTCGTTTTCGTTCACGATAGGCAGAATATTGTTGTCCAATAAACTGAATATCGTTTCACGGATACTTACGTAACGCTCTCTGTCTCGTAAGTCAGCATGCGTTAAAAGCATCTGAGCAGACGGAAAATCAAACAGTCTGTCCCATGTGGCAATCATTTCGGTTTGACCCGCTGCTGCCATTGCTTTTTTAACTGCAATATCTGACTTTTCTTGCTCTGGAAACAAATGCGCGCCCGCTGCGACAGAACCAGAAGACACGAGTACAACTTGTGTACCGTTGGCTCTGCATCGCACGATAAATTGCGCAATGCTCAAAAGGTAATGACTGCTACAACCTTGTTGGTTGGGCGATATCAATGCACTACCCACTTTGATGACTACGCGTTTCCAATTTGGATGACTCATAATAAACTTTTTAACCTTAAGATTGTTGATTTGCTAATTCTTCACTGGCTTGCGCGAATGTTGCTTGTACGTTTGACGATGGGTTTTCGCTAAAGCGACTTACCACATAAAGCGTTAACGTACTTACCGCAAACCCTGGAATAATTTCATAAATAACGCTGCTTAACGTTTTACCGTCAGCTAAAACGGGCGCATAAATCCAGAACAATACGGTTACCGCACCGCTAATCATGCCCGCCATTGCCGCTTTCGCTGTAAGGTCCTTTTTATACAGACAAAACAGTACTAACGGACCAAATGCTGCACCAAAACCTGCCCAAGCATTACTTACTAAAGATAAAATTGTGTTCGACGCATCCATGGCTAATAACAATGCAACCACAGCGACACCTGCTACACCATAACGGCCAATTGTTACCGTTTGCTTTTCACTCAACGCCTTGGTTGAAGACTTTTTATTTACCATTACGCGGTAAATGTCTTCGGTTAACGAACTTGCGCTAACCAGCAGTTGCGACGAAATTGTACTCATAATAGCGGCTAAAATAGCGGCCATTAAAAATCCACTGATAAGTGGGTGGAACAGCAATTGTGAGAAAATAATAAATATCGTCTCAGGGTCGTCGACAGCCAGGCCAAACTGATTGGCATAAGCAATGCCTACGAATCCTGTTGCCAGTGCACCAATGATGGTCACTAACATCCACGACATACCAATATTTCGCGCTGTGCCAATGGCATTAACAGAACGAATTGCCATAAAGCGAACAATAATGTGCGGCTGTCCAAAGTAACCTAAGCCCCAACCTAAACTCGATAGCAACCCAACAATCGTTAGCGTTTCTAACGATTCAGAAAAATTGGGTACAGATTGATAAGCGGCGCTTGTCATTTGCGACACACTATCGAACTCGGTAAACGCAACGATTGGAACCAGTACAAGCGCCACGAACATAATGCACCCTTGTACAAAGTCCGTAAGGCTTACTGCCAAGAAACCACCAAGTAGCGTATAAGACACCACTACACCCAGCGTGATAAATAAGCCTAACTGATAATCGACTGAAAACGCGCTTTCAAACAACTTACCACCTGCAACTAACCCGGCAGAGGTGTATAGCGTGAAAAACAGTACGATAATCACCGCTGAAACAATGCGTAAGCTTGAGTTAGGCGTATCAAAACGCTTGGCAAAAAACTCAGGCACAGTCAGCGAGTCGTTGGCAACTTCGGTATAAACGCGAAGTTTTGGTGCTACTAGTAAATAATTGGCCAACGCACCTGCAACCAACCCTATTGCAATATAAACCGCATCGAAACCGGTTAAGTACATTGCACCTGGTAAGCCCATTAGCATCCAACCAGACATGTCAGACGCACCCGCAGACAGTGCGGTTACTTGAGGGCTAACTTGTCGCCCTCCCAAAATATAACCAGAAATATCACTGGTAGATTGTCGGTAAGCAAACAACCCTATCCCTAACATCGCTATAAAATACACCGCTAGTGATAGGTAACTTTCCATTGGCATAACGTTCGTTATTTCCTCTATTGCTCTTCGAAAACTCGTAAATGAAAACGCCATTTAACCTTTGCTAATTCAAATTCAAAAGCAAATAATTAAATCGAACAATAATCATTAGAGCTCTAACAATATAAGGATCTGACAGAAAATTTCAAGTGCAATTTTTAAACAACATCGTTTAGCTGGCACTTATGTTTAAATTAGCACCAACCATGTTTCACAGCATATTACGTTAACAAAATTTTTAATTACCACTAATATTCAACAACTTAAAAACACCAAGTCATTTATGAAACAATTTAACTTTAGCTGAAAAGGCGCGGAAAGCAGCAACTTTACTATCAGCTAAAACATTTTCATTAAAAATACTTTGTTACGCGCACTCAGACGAAATAACATCCAAAAGAAGCTTTTCTACAGGCAGTAAATGGGTAAGTTGCGTACAATCTTCACTATGTAGCGAGCGAACCCGATTAATTAGCTTCTCACACGCCTTTTCGTCATTTTTCACAGTAAATAGTTTCGGATGAATATAATATTTCCTGCAAACGGTGGGAGTATTGCCTAGCTCTGCTGCAACACACTTACTTAACGTACTCTCCCATTTCTTGGTTCTGGAGTTTGCTATCTGTTCATACACACTGGGCAGGTTTGTTAGTGCAAATCGACTTGATGCCCACGTTCGAAAGTCTTTACAACTGAACTGTTCACTTAGTTCTTTGTGGATGAACGCATTAACGTCTTCGCTCGTTACGTCGTGCCATTGATTATTCTCATCTTGATAACGAAATAAACAGTAACCCTGTTGTTGCGCACAGTCACAAACTAATGAAGCAAGCTCAGGGTCGTTTACTTTTAGTGTTCTTGGTTTGCCGTGCTTACCAATGTAAGCAAGTTCAACACTATCGTCACACTGCGCTTGTACATGCTTGCGCCGTAATGTAGTTAACCCATATGTGTTATTTTCCTTGCTATATTGAGCGTTGCCAACTCTAGCACCTGTGTAATCGAGCAACAGGCACACCAGCGCGCAAGCTCTTTCTTGCGTCCATGTTGGCTGTGAAATTAATGAAAGACAGTGCTCACGGAATTCAGGAAGTGCATTACCAAAGGCAACCAAACGCTCAAATTTTTCTACTTGCTGCTGCTCGTGCCATTTGTTGTGATAGATATATTGTTTACGTCCTTTTTCGTCATAGCCGACAGCTTGAACGCTGGCTTTACTATCACGGCTTATAAAGGTGTCGCGCCAATTTGGAGGAATAACAAGCTTTTTGATACGCTTTAGCACGCGCTCTCCTGTGACTTTCTTTCCACTGGCGTAGCGATAGTAAAACCGTTTATCACCGCAAGCGATGCGCCTTATTGATAGATGGCTATCATCAGAGTAGACGTTGCAATAGCCTTTAATCCGTTTCATTTATAGATACTCCTTTCCTTACCAGCTAAGAAGACCGACTGTTAAGGTGCTGCTACGGCCGTAGATGCTCGCTGTGCTTTCTTAGTCAGATTGCAAACAACGGTACCAAATCTCAATTTATAAATAGAATCTACAGAAGAACGTACAGAAATGATCACTACACGCAAGTAACCTTGCCGCAAGCCGACGCTTCCACGGCAAGACAGTGATTTTAAAGGCCATAACGAATTTTCACGCTATGTGTAAAATTATCACAGTACCGGTTGTTTGGTCCGGCAGCGACGCTTGCTAAAACTCAGCATATCGCTTCGAAATCCTTCTTTATTTCGCCTTCCAGCTTAATAAATCATATTTAACCTTCCGAAAATAACCCTAAAAAACAATAGTATAAAAACGAACTTTCTCTTTTTTATACTAAAGTATAAACCGCTACTTTTCTTCGTCGGAATGCAACTTGAATAAGTATGAACAATAGTTGTCGAGTTACCTATGCACTTGGGTGAAGCCGAACAGCAATACCCTTTGAAGTGCAAGTGAAGTGGATTGATTTAGAGAGTCCAAGTAAGAAGTCGAGGATTTAAAGATGAATGTTCAAAGTTCGAAAAACGTAGAGTCAAAAAGCGAAAACAGTAATGAACATGAGAATTTGAGAGCCCATGTTGTATCAACCGGTGATTTGCAAGTCGCGGCTGTATTTCCGTCAAAACTTAAAGTGCAGGAAGTACTTGAGATAGTTCAAGACCAAACATCTGTTGAGGTATCTCAAGTAGAAATTATCGAAGCTGGCGACCCTAAAATGAGTGAAAAACTTGAACGTAACAGCGCTGCCATTGGCAAAAGCATGTGGTCGTCCCACCTGTTGCTTGGTTCAATCGGTCTGATTGTAGGTTTAGTGGCGGCATTTTTGTTAACGCAGTTTGGCCCAGCGCTTACTCAACAAAATCCCTTATTTACCTACATAGCACTAATTAGCCCAGGCATATTCATTGGGTTATTCATAGCGGGTTTAATCGGTTTACGTCCGGACAGAAATGAGGTTATACAAACCGTAAGACACGCGGTTAGATATGGTAAAGTTGCGCTGGTAATTAACCTTAAAAAGTCACAGTCTGCTTCTAAAGTCTCGCAATTACTGAAGCAGCACACCGACAAAGTGGTCGAATCTATTCGGTAGCAAGACTAGCGACATAATATGGAACGCTGCTTCAAAGCAGAATGTGATACAGTAATCATAGCGGAGTTATCAATCTAGCTGTTCCAATATTTTCGAAGGGCAATATAACGCACTCCACGTTTATTGCCCTTCGTCGTTTGGTCGGCGTTATTCTGAAAGAGAGATTAGGCACCAATTGTATGGATTTACTATTTTTTGATTTAGATGGCACTTTATTAAATAAGTCTTCTGAAATCTCCTCGTTTACTAAAGAGACGTTGGGCTTGCTTGGTGAGAGAGACATTGCATTCACCGTAGCGACGGGTCGTACCATGCATTCAGCGCAATTTGTGCTACAAGGTCAGTCTTTTGTACTCCCTCACATTTATAATAATGGGGTGGCAATTTGGGATCCTGCCGGAAACGCGCTAACACTCGAAAATTTGCTCGCGCCCAGCGAAGTTAATCTTATTATCGAGCACGCCGTAAACAACAATATCACACCTTTCATTAACACAGTGAATATGGATAGCCCAGATCACGAGCACGTGATTTACCATTCGTCGCCTAAGCATCAGGTGGAACACGATTTAATTGAAAAGTATTTTTCGCGCACTAAAGCGCGACTAGCGTCTATTGAGTCACTACCTGCTAATGCACATATTACAAACATCAGTATGATTGGAGATGCACCGCTGGTGTATGATATGTACAAGCAGCTTAACATGCACGAAGGACTGATAGCGTACTCTGGGCCAGCTATCGAAGGAGATGAGTACCGTTGGATGGATGTACACCACAATCTTGCGAATAAAGGCAGTGCGGTAGAGCTTTTGCGCCAACAGTTGAATGCAAGCAACGTTATTGTGTTTGGCGACAGTGATAATGATTTAAGTATGTTTAAGCTAGCAGACGAGGCTTATGCACCTTCTAACGCTAAACCTTATATCAAAGACGCCGCCACTTCCGTCATTGGGCATCACGATGAAGATGGAATCGCCCGTTTTCTACGAGAGCGATTCTCACTTTAGAAGATGCTGATTAAAAAGCACTGTGAAAATGGTAGCCTTCAAACTATATAAGTTAGGCTAGTTAATTAAGGCTACCACTCTATAGGCTCTCTATCTTTTAAGAATTGGCCATGCGGGCCGCCCTCTTCCATGGTTGCTAACCAAATAGCCGTATCTGCTCCCTCCTCGGGCGTTTTGGGCGCATCACTTCCACCCATTCTGGTATGCACCCAACCCGGGGTCATGCTATTAACGGTTACATCAAGAGACTTACCGTCAGCAGCGTCATCAACTACCGCTGCCATCTTAACCGTAAGCGCATTAATAGCAGCCTTTGTTATCGCATAGCACATTGGCCCTTTCAGCCCCTCGGCGAAGCTACCGTAACTAGAGCTTACATTGATAATACGTCCAAAACCTCGCTCAATCATTTGCGGTAACGTTTGCTGGATAAGTGTAAGCGGGGCGTTCACATTAATTTGCATCGATTTAGCCAACGTCTCAGAATTTACATCTTTCCATGGCGTGTCGTCTAAGATACCTGCATTGTTTATGAGGATATCAATAGGGCCATACACGGCCTCAGCTCGAACAAACGCATCGACGATGGCTGTTTCGTTATCAAGAGGCATCTCAATAATATGCAAATCCCCTCCCACAATATCTTTCTTGGCTTCAAGGCCGGCCTCTTCGTCTCGACACCCCATTAGCACTTTATAGCCTTTAGACAGCATTCCTTTTACTATTTCTAGACCTATACCTCTGTTTCCACCTGTAACTAATACGTTTTTCGTCATTGCCAATACACTCCTTGCATTTACGCTTGGGCTTGTTTTGCCTCAAAACGATTGGATAAATAAAAACACAGCGGGAAGATTACACTCCACACTAGAGCGATAAAAATATAAGAAAGCATAACGCTTGCGCCCAATTCAACCGCACCGAATTTGGCGCCGGCGATATAACTGAGCGGCGCGAAGATAGCTCCAGCAAGCGCCGCAACGGCCATTCGACCATTAAAGGCGGTTAAACTGTGATAGACCGTACCTGCAAAGGCTGCCCATAGAAGACTTAGCCAAATTGGAATTGGCCAGAAGCTGACTAGCGTTTCTTTCTCGTTAAAAATGAACAGCCCGCTTTGGGTTAAAAGTGCATCAACCACCGTGCCCAGTAAAAATACCGTGCCCATTAGCTTTATATCTTCCTCTCGCTTGGGCGAAATGGTTATCCATAGAAGGATCAACCCTAACACTGGAATTACTGCTTTGTTCTGGAACAAGATGACCAGCCACCAAATTCCTTGGAACCATACAAAGTTCGCAACCTTTAGTACCGCACTATTCTTCATTTGAAACGCTCATATTTTCAATATCAAAGCATACGTTTACCGGTAAGTGATAGTTCAACCCTATTGCGACAAAAGTAAACGAAAACGCTCTAGTGTAAGTATAGATGCATAGACTGTTTGCTCTTTCCAATTACAAAGGATGTATTAATCGTGAAAATGGTGAAGTATTACGTACTTGGTGCATTAGTGGCGTTAGCACTAACGTTGACCGTGCCAGTGATATTATTAAAAGTGGTATTTGGTTGGATTGCATTTTCCCTTATTGCCGTAAGCAGCGCCTATTTGCTCAACTATCCAAGCCTGTTTCGCAAACGTGAGGATGGCTCAATACCATTCTACATACGCTGGATTTTTGTACCTTTTTTACTGGGCTCTTGGCTTTACAATGAATTCGCACGGAGAACGGATAAAGTCCCCCCCCTACAAAAAATTGAGCCGCACTTATTCCTTGCGTGCCGCATGTCGGGAAAACACGTTAGCCTTTTAAACGAAAACAACATTGATGCCATTCTTGACGTAACCGCTGAATTTGATGGACTGGATTGGACGGCATATCAAGAAGATTACCGCTATTTAAACGTACCGGTACTCGACCATACCAGCCCCACTCCTGAACAGCTTGTTTTAGCAATAAATTGGTTAAATCAGCAAATTTCTGAAAAGAAAAATGTTGTTGTGCATTGTGCGCTTGGACGAGGTCGCTCTGTTCTGGTGGTTGCAGCCTATTTGCTGGCCAAAAACCCTACGTTGAGTGTAGATGATGCATTACGTGAAATTAACCAGATACGCCAAACAGCAAGGCTCAACAAACGTCAATTAGCATCGCTGCAGCAGATTAGAGATGGTGGCTTACTTTCACTACAAAAAAATCTAACCCTTATCGTTAACCCAGTTGCCGGGGGCGGTAAATGGGAGCAATACCGAGATGACGTTCTTTCTCGATTAAATGAAAAATTCAAAGTGACCGTGAAAGAAACCACACCTGAAGTAGATGGTAAGGCACTAGCAGAAAAGGCAAAACAAGACGGCGCCCACATTATTGTCGCATGCGGCGGCGATGGAACGTTAACTGAAGTCGCCTCGGCTTTGGTCAACACCGACGTTACCATGGGGATTATCCCTTTTGGTACAGCAAACGCACTGAGCCAAGTGTTGCATGGCTACATTAGTAAAGTCATGCCTATTAGTACAGCATGCGACATCATTATAGAGGGCAACACCTTAGCCATAGATACCGCGACCTGTAACGACCACGTTATGCTTTTGGTAGCAGCAGTTGGCTTCGAGGAAAAAATGATTTCGGCCGCTGATCGCGACGAAAAGAATGTAGGCGGCCAGTTTGCCTACCTAAAAGGGCTATGGAACGCGATTTCAAATAATGAAAACATGACGTTTAAAGTAGCAAAAGACAACCAGCCAGCTGAAACCTTAGAAACGCCGAGCTTTGTTATTGCAAACGCAGCCCCAATGACCACAGCACTTGCTCAGGGCGCAGAGCCGCCCGACATCACCGATGGGAAGCTTGATTTGACCTGGCTATTACCTCAGCCCAGCTCTGATAAACAATTCGCATCGTTAGCAGAGCTAGTGCTAAGTCCAGCTGAAGCAAAAAAGCAATCTGAATCAATACGGCACGAACGCGCATCAAGCATAACGTTATCATTTGATAAGCCCACGGCGTATGCTGTCGACGGCGAGATCTTCGAAGGCGAAAAGCTTGAGATAAAAACATGCCCTCGAAGCCTTAACGTTCTCACCAATTTTGAAGAAAAGGATTAAGCAGTACATGACTCAGAAAAGTAACTTTGAAGAAATCTATACCTTTCTTAATGAGAAGTTTGCTAACGAAACGGAATATCTACAGGCGGTGCACGAAGTATTAGAAGATATTGTTCCTATTCACACTGCAAACAAAGACTACAAAGCGTTCGATATTATAAGACGCATTTGCATGCCTGAACGCATTATTTATTTTACCGTGTCGTGGATGAACAGTGATGGCAATATTGAAGTCAATCAAGGTTGGCGTGTACAGCACAATTCAGCCATGGGTCCTTACAAAGGTGGCTTGCGCTTTCATCCTACCGTCAACTTATCGGTGCTTAAGTTTCTTGCTTTCGAACAGTGTTTCAAAAATGCCCTGACCGGCTTACCCATGGGTGGAGGTAAAGGCGGGTCAGACTTTAACCCCAAAGGGCGTACTGATCGCGACATTATGTTGTTTTGCCAAGCCTTCATGCGTGAATTACAGCGACATATTGGCGCGAACACCGATGTACCTGCAGGTGACATAAACGTCGGCGCGAGAGAAATAGGGTACCTTTATGGCGAATATCGCAGGCTAAACAATAAGTTCGAAGGCGTATTAACTGGTAAAGGCTTAGAATTTGGTGGTAGCTATGTACGTACTGAAGCCACAGGCTTTGGCTTAATTTACTTTTTAGAAGCGGTATGTCGACATCAAGGTACTCCAATTGAAGGCAAAACCATTGCAGTGTCTGGAGCCGGAAACGTAGCGTTGCATGCTGCACTTAAAGCGGTAGAGAAAGGCGGAAAAGTTATTTCGCTGTCTAATAGCCGAGGGCTTTTACATAATGAGAATGGGTTAACTGATACCGCGTTTAAATGGGCAATCGACAACCATGCAAACCGCAACAATATCCTTGCTGACATGGCAGATGAAAACATGGGCAAGTGGATAGCTGATAAAAAGCCTTGGCATTTAAAATGCGACATAGCACTGCCTTGCGCTACGCAAAACGAACTACTTGAAGAAGATGCAAAATCACTGCTAGATAACGGCTGCCAAATGGTACTAGAAGGTGCGAATATGCCGTGCACAAATGAAGCGCAGGCTTTGTTTTTAGACGCCCAAATTGCATACGTACCAGGCAAAGCATCAAACGCTGGCGGCGTTGCGCTATCGGGCTTAGAAATGAGCCAGAACGCCATGTTCAATCAACGTAACGCAAGCGCACTCGATGAACAGCTCTATTCAATTATGGAAAGCATTCATCAGCGCTGTGTTGATGAGGGTAAATCTGAAGGCGATGCTGGAAGCAGCTACGTTGATTATATGAAAGGCGCCAATGTAGCAGCATTTCGTAGACTCGCTGACGCCATGGTCGCACAAGGCGTGTAGCGCATATCCCATCTCCCTCTTTCGGTAAATTCACGGACTTACTGCCGTGAATTTATCGGAAACTGACTTGTAAAATTTGCGTTATCCCCTTTCCCAATTCAATGACTCTGTGTCACTTCATTTGAAATTTCTTATAAAAATCAGCGCGTAACAGATATTCCATTCATGGAATAAAAATAGCATTACCACAGGTGTGATTCATTTTTTAGGTATTTATAAGGAACTACCCATGAAAATTTTTGAAGCTTTGCGTCAAGACCATGAAAAGCAACGTTTACTGCTTAAAATACTAGCTGAAACAAGCGGAAACACTGCTGCGCGCCGTGAATATTTTCAAGAGCTTAAGACACAGCTTGAAAGTCATGCCATCGCTGAAGAACGCCATTTCTATTCTCATCTTCTGGAGAAAGATGCCACTGTAGATTTAACACGTCACGGCATTGCAGAGCATCACGAAATTGATGAGCTACTCGCAAAGCTCGATGATACGGATATGAGTTCACCAGCTTGGTTGCGTCATTTGAAAACACTTCAGGAAAAGGTGGAACATCACCTTGCCGACGAAGAACAGGAATTCTTCCAAGTTGCAGGCAATGTACTTAATGACCGCCAAAAAACAAAACTTGCAGATGAATATCAAAAAGAGATGAAGCAAGAGTTAGACGACGAAAAGCTCACCGCCTAACATGGGATATGTCACGTTGCCGAAATCGTCCTATTCGACAAACGTCTCACGTAAAAAGCCAGCTATTAAAGCTGACTTTTGTTTATTTCATATTTGGTTGCTGTACTCGCGACGACTATGCAATTTATTGCATAGCCGCCAATACAGCGTTTTTCATCACCTACTTTTTAGCGATGATGTAAACAGCGTGAATAACACCTGGGAAATAGCCAAGAATAGTTAAAAGGATATTAATCCAAAAGTGAGCACCGATACCCACTTGTAAAAATACGCCCAGCGGTGGAAGTAAAATCGATAAAAGTATACGAATGATGTCCATAATAAATTCCTTGTTTTTGAAGTAATTTCACAACTCAGTGGGCAAAATACTCACACTTTGGCGAAGAAATCAGGCCCGCAGAGCGTTTTGCACGCTTCATTATTAGTTTTGCATTTACGATGCCATGTCGCCAAATACTGCGGCAAAGGCATAGTGATTACTGTAAAACGATAAATTAAATTTGAAGAAATAGCTATTCACCGAAAAGCGTATTTTGAAGCCAGTCTTCAAGGTCTGAACGACTAAGTGGGCGACTAATGTAATAACCTTGAACGATATCACAGCCCCAGTCCTTTAAGATTTCAAGCGACGCTACGTCTTCAACACCTTCAGCCACAACCTTTAAATTAAACACATTCGCCAAACTCAGCACGGTATGAACAATTTGCTGGTCGTTTTCATCACTCGCCAGCGACAGAATAAAACTCTTATCAATTTTAATCGTTTTTACGGGCAAGTTTTTTAAATAGGCTAACGATGAATAGCCTGTACCAAAGTCGTCGATGGCGAAATGAAAGCCCCGCGCCGTTAGTTCATTCAGGTTCTCTATAGCAAGCGACGCGTCAGCAACTAAATCGCTTTCTGTTATTTCAAGTTCCAGAGCTTCAGGTGACAGGCCTTCCTGAGTTAAAAGCGACACCAGCTTCCCTAGAAGTACCTTATTTTGAATATCCTGAGTAGATAAGTTCATCGCAACGGTGAACTTATACCCCATGCCTCTAAAATAAGCTAAGTCTGAAATGGTTTGCTTCATTACCCAAGTTGTAACTTGCTCAATTAACCCTGCTTGCTCAGCAATGGTAATAAACTCATCAGGTGGAACAAAGCCCAGAACACTATTATTCCAGCGAATAAGCGCTTCCATGCTGCATACTTTCATAGTCTGCAGATCTATTTTTGGCTGGTAAACCATAGACAGTTCGTTTTGCTGGCTAGCCAGTGCACGTTTTAGTTCAGTGGTAATTGATAGTCTGCGATTGTATTTATCTTCTAGTTCTGTCCTATAGCGAACGCACCAGCTGTCACTGTGTATCGCTTCATCAGTAACAATATTCATTTTTCTGAATAATTCTTTTGATGTTGTTGCATCTTGCGGGCACTGGATAACCGCCATGGCGACTTTTACTGGAATTGTAATCAGGTTACTTTCCACTGGCTGCTCTAATATGTGCTTAAGCGTTTCGAGCTGGTCATCATTAAGTGAATCTTGCGTAATATATAAAATCTCACCGCCAGCTAATCTTGCGGATGTACCAGGCCAACGCTGAAGCCTCTCGGCAAGCGCTTTCAGTGTATTATCGCCGTTAGAGTAACCGTAGAGGTCGTTAATGGTTCGAAATCCGATTACGGTAATGGCAACAACCTGTAACTCTCTTTCTTCTTGAAGTTGTGACTCAAAGAAGCCTTCAACATAGTTCCGATTGAAAAGCCCGGTAAGCACGTCGTGTTCTGCTTGATAACGAATATGATTTTCACGGCTTTTAATACTTGCTTGCATGCTGTCGACTGCGTTGGCAAGTTCGGTAATCTCTTTGAGGTTCGACGGTGCGTCAAGGGTTGCGCCATAGCTTCCTGACGCGACCTTATTCACTGCTTTTACCAAGGTAGACACTGGTCGACTCACGTTCCTGGCAAGCAGCAGAGAAAGACCCAGAGCAATGAATATTGCGACTAAGCAAAATGCCAGAATCGTCAATTGAATACGTGTGAAAGCACTAAATGAAGACGTTGTATCTACAGCTAGAGTTATCTTAACCGGCAAATTGCCATCAGAGGCGATATTCACCTCACGGGCAAAGTAAGTAAGCTCGTCTTTAAACGTTACATCTATCCACGAGGGGTCGTGTTCTGACGCGAGGATCCGTTGCGCATCATTTTCTTTTAAGGTAGTCGTAAGAACGTCATTGGTATCAGTTCTTGAGATAATAATTTCAGCGTCTACGAGCGCTTTTAGCTCTTCTAATAATCTGCTATCAAACTCAACGCCTATTAGCATGTAATATCTAAGCGTAGGTATTTCTACGCGAATTAGATTTAACTGTACTAATTTGTTATCGACTACGAAGAAACCACTGTCTTTCCCTTTAGCAACCAATGCAAGGCTACTTTCCACATTTTGACCGACTTCGAATAGGTCTGTACGCGTTACAACTACTTGATGGTCTAGACTTACCAGAGCGATGATATCGGTGTTTAGTCGCTGCGCGTAACTGGTAAACGCCGCTTCAATAGAAGGTATATTCTCTGTGCCAACCGCACGCCTGAAATCAAATGAGCGAGACAGTACTTTTGAAACGTTGCGTATGACAGCTTGACGATCCGCAACCACTTTATCGAATACTTTCTCTGCTAAAACAATATTGTGGTCAATGTTTTGAACAACGAGAGTATTGGCTGAGCGCCACACTGCTCCAATTATCAGAAGTGATGCTATCACAATCCCTATGAATAGGGTTTGGAACAAACTCTGACTAAGTGTTTTTTGCACTATAGTGCCTCGTAAAAATTGTTTTGTTTATGTCGCAGACAGTATGACTAAGTATTGAAAAGCATAGCCGAATAATAAAAATAGGAACAGACATAACATCCTGTAAATTTTAGATTTTAACGCTTTGTTACAATTAACAAGGCCAATTAAAAGTGAGCGTACAGGGTCACCTTAACAAGAATTTCACGGTGTAAAAACAGAAAAGGCCAGCATTGCGCTGGCCTTTACATTTATTTGGTGCGGAAAGCGGGACTTGAACCCGCACGAGCTATGCTCACCACCCCCTCAAGATGGCGTGTCTACCAATTCCACCACTTCCGCGAATACTTTTTAGTTTGAACCTTCAGCGTCGTCAGACTTTGGTACGTCTGTTACATCGCTTTCAACAACAGGAACATCACTTTGAGCTGCATCTTCAATAACTGGTACGTCTTGATCAGCTGGTAGCTCTACTGGCTCTTCTACTGCCGCTGGAACTTCTAGGTTGTTCCACTCATCTTCTGCGCTTTCACGGTTTGCAGTCATTGCACCCAAAGAAAGGCTAATTAAGAAGAACAAGCCTGCTAATATAGCGGTCGTACGAGTCATGAAGTTACCTGAACCTGATGAACCGAAAACAGTGTTTGAACCGCCTGAGCCAAATGAAGCGCCCATATCTGCACCTTTACCTTGTTGGATCAATACAAATCCAATAAGTAATAGCGCTACAATTAGGTATGCTACTAATAGCACTTCGTAAATCATAAATACCTCGTCAGTTTGCCGCTTGGCAAATTGAAATAAAATCTTCAGCTTTTAAACTGGCTCCGCCAATTAGACCGCCATCTACATCTTTCTGTGCAAATAGGGTTTCAGCATTATCTGGCTTAACACTACCACCGTACAAAATACGAAGGCCTTGAGCCAATTGTGCGTCTACTTTATTAAAGTAGCCGCGAATAAATTCGTGTACTTCTTGTGCTTGCTCAGGGCTGGCTGTTTTACCAGTACCAATTGCCCAAATCGGCTCGTATGCAATAACAGTTTTGCTGAGTTCGTCTATCGACATGGCGCTAACTAGTGCATCTAGTTGCTCGCCAACAAACGATTCAACATCACCTGCTTCTCTCACTTCAAGTGGCTCACCTACACAAATGATGGGTACGACACCTGAAGAAACACATTGCTTTGCCTTTAATGCAACAAGTTCGCTTGACTCGCCTTGGTCTTCTCGTCTTTCTGAATGCCCAACAATTGCGTAACCGCAACCTGCTTCTTTAAGCATTTCAACTGACAACTCACCAGTGTGAGCGCCGTTATTAAGATGACTTACGTTTTGAGCACCAATGGCAAACGAATGGGTTTCAAATGCGTGTAAAAGAAGTGAAGGAGCGCAAATTACGATTTCCGAATCAGCTTTTACATTCGCCAGTTTTTGATTAAATTCAGCAACTAATGCCAAATTTCCGTTCATTTTCCAGTTGCCAGCCACGAATGGCTTTCTAAGATTTTTACTCACAACGCAGACCTTAGCCCTGTCTTCAAAGCGGGCGTGATATTAACTATTTAATTGAGAAGATACAAGCACAAAAAGCAAAATTTCCTGCTACGCCAACTAATTGGCGAGATTACGAACAGTTTCAGCAATATGCTCTGCCCATTTGTGAGATTGGCTTTCGTCATTCGACTCAACCATCACACGAATTAACGGCTCAGTACCACTTTTACGTAGAAGTACCCTGCCCGTTTTACCTAACGCAGACTCAGCCTCTTTCTTAGCATTTTGTACATTGCTGTGTGCTAAATAATCCACTTCTTGGTTAGCGTACCTCACGTTAACTAGCGTTTGCGGGTACATTTCAAACCCACTTGCTAAGTCGTGTAAGTCCATGTGCGAACGAAGCATTGCGGCAAGCACTTGAAGCCCAGCTACAATACCGTCACCCGTAGAGCTCATATTAAGATTGAGAACATGACCCGAGTTTTCACCGCCAATAGACCAGCCTTTTTGCTGTAGCAGCTCCATCACATAACGGTCGCCAACATTACTTCTTGCGAAAGGAACACCAAGCTTTGACAACGCATTTTCAAGGCCTAAATTGCTCATCAACGTGCCAACGACACCCCCCTGCATTTTGCCGTTCTTAAGCGCGTCGCGGGCAATGATGTAAACAATCTGGTCACCATCAAGCACATTACCAAGGTGGTCTACCATCATAATGCGATCGCCATCGCCGTCTAGGGCAAAGCCAAGATCAGCGCCGCTCTCCTTAACCTTTTCAACAATCGCATCCATTGAGGTTGCGCCCACACCGTCGTTAATGTTTAAACCGTTGGGCGCTGTACCAAGTTCGATAACCGTAGCACCTAACTCTCTCAATACATTGGGGGCAATGTGATACGTTGCGCCATGTGCGCAGTCCACAACAATTTTAAGATCTGTCAGCGATAATTCTGAAGGGAATGTCCCCTTACAAAATTCAATATAACGACCCGCAGCGTCGTTTATACGCGTAGCCTTACCCAGCTTATCAGATGCCACACATGTCATTGGACGCTCAAGCATATCTTCAATCGCTAACTCGATATCATCATCAAGCTTAAAGCCTTGCGCTGAGAAAAATTTAATGCCGTTGTCATAAAACGGATTATGTGACGCACTAATCACTATCCCTGCTTCTGAGCGAAATGTTTTGGTGAGATAAGCAATGGCTGGCGTTGGCATGGGGCCAAGCAAGCCGATATTGATACCAGCAGCTGATAAACCAGCCTCTAAAGACGACTCTAGCATGTAGCCAGAAATACGCGTGTCTTTACCAATAAGTACTTTGTTCGTCCCTCGTCCGGCAAGGACCTTACCTGCTGCCCACCCGAGTTTTGTAACAAACTCTGGGTTGATATTGCTCTCGCCTACCTTTCCGCGGATACCGTCGGTGCCGAAATATTTGCGCTGCGTCATTATTATTCCTTATTTTACTGAATTCAGCATTTTCACGATATTGACAGCATCAGCTGTTTCTTTCACGTCGTGAACGCGAATTATCTGTGCGCCCATTTGGGCGACAATTGTAGCGAGGCTTATGCTTCCCGCCAAGCGCTCATCCACTTTTCTATTTAGCAAATTGCCAATCATCGACTTGCGAGACATGCCTACTAACACTGGGTAACCCAGCTTCATAAGCGATGGCAAGTGTTTCACCAACGTATAATTATGTTCCAGTGACTTTCCGAAACCGTAGCCAGGGTCGAACAAAATCTTATCTTTAGCAATGCCCGCTTCTTCACACACTTTGGTACGCGCGAGTAGAAACTGCCCCACATCATTCACTACATCATCATACTCAGGGCTTTGCTGCATGGTTCTGGGTTGCCCCTGCATATGCATTAAACAAACAGGTACTTGTGCTTCAGCTGCTACTTGCAATGCACCAGGCTCTTGTAACGCGCGTACATCGTTAATTAGCCCCGCGCCGGCTTTCACCGCTTCCCGCATAACGTCGGCCTTGCTGGTATCAATAGAAATAACACATGAGGTATTTTTAGCTACGGCTTCAATAACGGGTATTGTGCGATCAAGCTCTTCCTGCAGCGATACGTCGGGCGCGCCTGGCCTTGTCGATTCACCACCTATATCAATAAAAGTTGCCCCTTCATCAATCATGCGAAGCGCATGGTCAAGGGCTTGAGATACATTTGTGTGCTTGCCGCCGTCAGAAAATGAATCAGGAGTAACATTTAAAATGCCCATTACCTGAGGCTGTGACAGATCTATGAAGTACTTACCAAACTGCATGAATTACCTGCATTATCTTTATTTTGAAATTACCGTATTTCTTAGTCAGAAAATATGTTGAGAAATGAAGCTTTAAAGCAAACTGATTTTGACCCGCTGTCTTAGCAATGAAACCTACTTAAAAATGCATGCTCTTTGCCTTGTTGCTTGCTGAATTCTTTGGTTAGTTCTTCGCCGTGTTTTTTTCATTGTTCTTTGCAAAGAACAATGTAGAACGTAACGAAATAAATAACTCAGCTAACACAGTGACATAAACTGTAAGTCAAATTCCCAGATTAAAATCAATCAGCTCTAACAAAAAACGCCAGTTAAACTGGCGTTTTTTAATGGAAGTAAAAGGTTAGCTTGGAATATCGCCCGGCTTACCTACCGACGGCTTGTCTACACCGTCATTTTTAATTTCACCTTCGCGAACCGGTGCACCACCACTTGGCTTGTCGCCACCCGATGGCTTGCTGTCATCCCAGTCAGCAGGAGGACGAACGTCAGTGCGGTTCATCAGATCATCAATTTGCTTAGCATCAATGGTTTCGTACTTCATCAGTGCGTCTTTCATTGAATGTAAAATATCGATGTTGTCTTCAAGGATCTTTTGAGCACGCTCGTAGTTGCGGTCAATCAGTGACTTAATTTCCGCATCAATGGCACGTGCTGTGTCATCAGACATGTTTGTTGCCTTAGACATAGACTTGCCTAGGAACACTTCACCCTCGTCCTCAGCGTAAAGCATTGGGCCCATTTTGCTCGACAAGCCCCATTGGGTCACCATCTTACGTGCAATTTCAGTTGCGCGTTCGATGTCGTTAGATGCACCCGTGGTTACTTTGTCGTCGCCATAAATAATGGCTTCAGCAATACGCCCACCAAACAAGCTAGAAATCATACTTTCTAAGTGCTGTTTAGAGTGGCTCACTCGGTCTTGCTCTGGTAAGTACATGGTCACACCCAGCGCGCGACCGCGTGGAATGATTGACACTTTGTATACCGGATCGTGCTCTGGCACTAAGCGACCTACGATAGCGTGACCCGCTTCGTGATACGCAGTCATTTCTTTTTCAGGCTCAGACATCACCATAGACTTACGCTCAGAGCCCATCATGATTTTGTCTTTCGCTTTCTCAAACTCTTCCATAGAAACAAGGCGCTTGTTGCCGCGAGCAGCGAACAATGCAGCTTCGTTTACTAGGTTAGCAAGGTCAGCACCTGAGAAGCCTGGTGTACCACGAGCAATAACTGACGGCTCTACGTTATCAGCCACTGGCACTTTGCGAATATGAACCTTAAGAATTTGTTCACGGCCGCGGATGTCAGGAAGACCAACCACTACTTGACGGTCAAAACGACCAGGACGAAGAAGCGCAGGGTCTAGTACGTCAGGACGGTTAGTTGCCGCAATAACGATAATACCTTCATGACCTTCAAAGCCGTCCATTTCAACAAGCATCTGGTTAAGGGTTTGCTCACGTTCGTCGTGACCACCACCTAGACCAGCACCACGTTGACGGCCTACCGCATCGATTTCATCGATGAAAATGATACAAGGCGCCGCTTTTTTCGCTTGCTCAAACATGTCACGTACACGAGATGCACCTACACCCACGAACATTTCAACGAAATCAGAACCAGAGATCGTAAAGAATGGTACTTTCGCTTCACCGGCAA
This sequence comes from Alteromonas sp. MmMcT2-2, assembly GCF_022348305.1. Taxonomy (NCBI): domain Bacteria; kingdom Pseudomonadati; phylum Pseudomonadota; class Gammaproteobacteria; order Alteromonadales; family Alteromonadaceae; genus Alteromonas; species Alteromonas sp. MmMcT2-2. The sequence continues at coordinate 2,777 of NZ_JAKRFA010000041.1, read as the reverse complement.
TGGCTTTTGCAAGCAACGTTTTACCTGTACCAGGAGGACCTACCATAAGTACGCCCTTCGGAATTTTACCACCAAGCTTTTGGAACTTAGACGGGTCGCGCAGGAAGTCTACCAATTCAGATACATCTTCTTTCGCTTCGTCACAGCCTGCTACGTCAGCAAATGTTGTCTTAATTTGGTCTTCACCAAGCAAGCGAGCTTTGCTTTTACCGAATGACATAGCGCCACGGCCGCCGCCACCCTGCATTTGACGCATGAAGAAAATCCATACACCAATAAGCAGTAACATGGGGAACCATGAGATGAAAATAGACGTCAGAAGAGACTGCTCTTCTGGTGGTTCACCGTACACTCTTACGTCGTTCTTAACCAAGTCAGATACTAACTTGTCATCGAAGTAAGGTACGAATGTTTGGAAAGTTTCGCCTGAACGCTTAGTACCTCGAATTTCGCCACTATTATTGATGCGAACTTCTCGAATATTTCCCTGTTCTGCTTCTCTCAAAAACGTTGTGTAGTCAGTTTGCGAACGAGACGATTCACTCGGTGAAAAGCTCTGGAAAACCGACATTAAAACAACGGCGATGACTAACCATAAAATTAAATTTTTTGCCATATCGCTCAATGCTACTAACCTCTATAAACCCGAATTGCTTGTATATTCAACAAGTTGTTTATTGAATAAACGACACAACTCGCAACGAAAACCGCTTATCTCAAAGCGTACTACACTTTATACCCACAAGCCACCAAATACACCTCTCGCGAACGTGATCTGGACGAGTCAGGCTTACGCGTCTTTATGGTTGTGAAAGATTGTTTAAGTGCGTTCATGAACTCAACAAACCCCTCACCTTGGAACACCTTTATGACAAACGAACCACCAGGCTTTAACACTTGGTGACACATATCAAGCGCTAGTTCGCAAAGATACATAGAGCGAGATTGGTCAACCGACGCGTTACCTGCAAGGTTCGGTGCCATATCAGACAACACAATATCTACGGTGTTCCCACCGATTCTGTTCAATAGTGCGTCGAGAACAGCGTCCTCTCTGAAATCACCTTGTAAAAAGTCTACGCCCACGATTGGGTCCATGGGCAAAATATCGCACGCGATAACTTGACCATTGTCGCCAACGAGCTGTGCGGCTAGCTGTGACCAGCCCCCCGGTGCAGCACCAAGGTCTACAAGTGTCATTCCTGGTTTAATAAGCTTATCTTTTTTCTGAATTTCTTCCAGTTTATAGATAGCTCGCGAGCGCCAACCTTCCTTATTTGCTTTTTGCACATAATGGTCGTTAACGTGTTCTTGTAGCCAGCGTTTACTGCTGGCGGAGTGTTTCTTTTTTGTCATTCCAATACAATGTCATTAGGATTGTAGAGAAGATGGCGTTAGAATACGTTATTTCAAGCATAAACTAACAGATTAATTGTAAGAAATATTACTTCATGAAACTTTCAAATAAACAGAAACAATTCCTAAAAGGCCTTGCACACCCTTTAAAACCTGTTGTGCAGCTAGGTGGGAACGGCCTGACAGAAGGTGTTGTTGCCGAAATTGACAACGCCCTTAGCCATCACGAATTAATTAAAGTTAAGGTGCCAACAGACGATCGCGAAGAAAAAGCGCTAATCATGGATGCCATTGTTCGTGAAACAAACTCAGTTAAGCTACAGGTAATCGGCCACACGCTAATTATCTACCGTCAAAGCGAAGACTGTAAAATTCAGTTGCCAAAATAGCTGCAAAATAACCGAATATAAGGTGCCGATCCCCGTCGGCACCGTAGTTTTTCTTCTTACTTCCCGTTAACATCACTTTAATAATAGTGAAAAACTAGGGTTTAAGGGAAATCTATGACGCTAAATAATCTTACTGCCATTGTTACTGGCGGTTGTTCCGGACTTGGTCACGCCACTGCTATCGCACTTCGAGATGCAGGTGCTAACGTCAGCCTTTTCGACTTAAATGAAGAGCTTGGCGCAAAGCGCGTAGAGGAATTAGGCAAAAACAACACACTTTTCACCAAAGTCGATGTACGCGATGAAGCTTCTGTTCAAGCAGCTATAGACGCGACAACCGAAAGGTTTGGCGCCATTTCTCTAGTGGTTAATTGTGCAGGCATTGCCCCAGCTAAGCGACTACTCGACAAAGAAGGCAATCCGGCGCCGTTGGGTGATTTCCAGAAAACTATCGATATTAACTTAGTAGGAAGCTTTAATGTTTCTCGCTTAGTTGCAGCAACGATGGCAAAGCAATCGCCAGTTAATGAGGAAGGCGAACGCGGTCTTATCGTAAACACTGCTTCAGTTGCTGGTTACGAAGGTCAAATAGGGCAAACCGCTTATGCCGCGAGTAAAGGTGGTATTATCGGCTTAACCCTTCCAATGGCTCGAGACTTAGCCCCGTTGGGTATTCGTGTTAACACCATTGCGCCGGGTGTAATGGGCACGCCAATGCTACTTGCTATGCCAGAAAAAGTGCAAGACGCCCTTTCTGCTAACGTTCAGTTTCCTAAGCGCCTTGGGCTACCAGAAGAATTTGCTAAGTTGGTTATCCATATGGCGAACAATAGCTACCTAAATGGTGAGACAATCCGCTTAGACGGCGGGCTGCGCATGCCTCCAAAGTAGTGATTAAGTACATTAATAATTTAATCAAAAAAACCGCCTTTCTGAAGTGACCCCCATTAGTTGGACATTCCAATTATTGGGGGTCTTTTTATGTCAAAACACAATAGAGCGTTTAAAATAAAGCTCGCTCAGCTAGTCGAA
>NZ_JAKRFA010000005.1:0-149769 GCF_022348305.1 Alteromonas sp. MmMcT2-2 | reverse complement strand
CTTTGCTAATTGTTTAAAGTCGTCGGCTGTATGCATATCAAAATCACTCGAATATGAATACCACTATTAGATCAAACTTTTAAGACAATTGGTATAAGAGGTGTGATCGCAGGTGCTTGTTGCTACTACTTTTGACTTTCTGAAATGAAGTAGCTCAATTCTTTAATACAGTGGCGTAATACAGGGTTTAATCGCGTATTTTTTCCATTCATTACAAACAGTTCGTGACTAAATTTAAATAAGCTCCCTTTTGCAATAGGCACGAGCCCAAGTGCAGCGCCCTGCTCTTTCGCCATATAGTCTGGCAGCAAACCAACATATTCGCCGGTCATAATCGCAGACATCGCTGCATCAAATGAGTCAGAGAAAGTTTGAATCGATAATCTGGTTTCATCTTCAATGTAATTTGCCGACGACAATCCAGAAATACCAATGGCAGGATAATCACCAATTTTTACGCCTTCTGGTAAATCAGTATCACGATACTTTGCCAGAGGGTGTGTAGGCGCACAGTACAATCGCCCTTCGGTTTTGATGCCGACAGGATGAAAAGTTACTGATTCCGGTTTGACCATGTCATAGGTTGAAACAACGAGGTGGCACTCACCAGATAAAGCGACATGCTCAACTTCATTGTATAAACGAGTTTGGATATTAACGTGAATATCGTCAAACTTCTTCATAGTACTTTTAACCGCTTTACTTACGGCCAAGTGCATAGAAAGTGGAAGGCCAGCCATTAAGACCAAAGTGATATGGCCTGAGTAGTCATCATGCAGCGATTTCAGATTGAAGACAAAGTTGTCGAAGGCATTGAAGATGCGTTTGGTTTCTTGGAAAACCACCTCACCCTCTTTTGTCATTTGAAAGCCACCACGGCCGCGATGACATAACACCAAATCTAACCGTTCTTCCAGTTTTTTAATGGCTGCACTGATGTTGGGTCGTTGCATACGCAACACGGGTTCTGCCGCAGTAAATCCGTTGCAGCTCGCTACAGCGTAAAACACACGCAGTAGCTTTATATCTGACTCCTGAAGACGATTAAGCATATTAGCACCTGTTTATAGGTATAGTTATCGATACTCAACTTAGAACTATATTCAACTAATTGTGCTATTACAACGACATTTTGCGGCTTTTCATCTCATTTTTTATTAAAAATTTGAGTTTTGTGCTACCCAAAAACTGACGTCAAGTCGTATTGTCCACAGGAAAAAAGGGGGATTTTCTTACATCAAAAGGAAAAGTGCTGTAGTGAGTTATCCGGTTTTATACGGAAAGAACCCACATACAGCCTCTGCTAGCGGGGCACATAGCCATTTTTAAGAGAGTGTAACAACTTGCTTTCGAAGTGCTTCAATATCGTCACGCAATGATGCTGCTTTTTCAAACTCAAGCTCGCGCGCATATTCAAACATCTGCTTTTCAAGCTCCGTGATTTGGTCCATTAATTCAGTAGCACTTGCTGTTTTCTGTTGCTTCTTCTTCTCTTCAACTTTGCGCAGTCTGACTTTTCCAGACGCAGGGTGCGCGCTGTCGCCTAAGTCCATAATATCGGTAATAGGCTTATTAAGTCGCATCGGCGTTATACCATTTGCCTCATTATGCGCCATTTGCTTCTCACGACGGCGCTCAGTCTCGTCCATCGCTTTTTTCATCGACTTGGTAATACTGTCAGCGTACAAAATAGCTTTACCATTCACGTGACGCGCGGCTCTACCAATAGTCTGAATTAATGAACGCTCGGCTCGCAAAAAGCCTTCTTTATCGGCATCTAAAATCGCCACCAGCGACACTTCCGGCATATCTAAACCTTCACGTAAAAGGTTAATACCTACCAACACGTCGAATTTACCCAGTCGCAAGTCTCGGATTATTTCAATTCGCTCTACGGTATCGATATCCGAATGCAGATAACGAACTTTAACGCCGTGCTCATTTAAATACTCGCTTAAATCTTCAGCCATACGCTTGGTTAAGGTAGTAATAAGCACACGTTCGTCAAGCTCTACCCGTTTTTGTATTTCAGACAGGACATCATCAACTTGAGTGGCTACAGGACGTACTTCAATAACAGGGTCTAGCAGGCCCGTTGGACGCACAACCTGCTCTACTATCTCACCGTCAGTTTTCTTTAATTCATAATCGCCTGGCGTCGCAGAAACATAGATGGTTTGGGGGCAAATCTGTTCAAATTCTTCAAACTTAAGCGGACGATTGTCCAACGCCGACGGCAGCCTGAAACCAAATTCCACCAAGGTCTCTTTTCTAGAACGATCCCCGCGATACATTGCCCCTACTTGAGAGACAGTTACGTGAGACTCATCGATAAACATTAGGCCATCTGCTGGAAAATAGTCCAATAAGGTTGGAGGTGGTTCGCCCGGTGCTCTTCCTGAAAGATAGCGAGAGTAATTCTCGATCCCAGAACAATAGCCAAGCTCCATCATCATTTCGATATCGAACTGGGTGCGCTGTGAAATACGCTGCTCTTCAATCAGCTTATTCGCCTCTTGAAGTTGCTTTTTGCGATCGCCAAGTTCTTCCTTGATATGCTCAATAGCATTGAGGATTTTCTCTCGAGGGGTTACATAGTGCGTTTTAGGAAAAACCGTTGCTCGAATAACTGACTTATCGACAGCCCCGGTTAGCGGGTCGAACAGACTAATTTTATCTATTTCATCGTCAAAAAGCTCGACCCTTACGGCTTGCTTTTCAGAGTCCGCAGGGAAAATATCTATAACATCGCCACGAACACGGAACGTACCCCTTTCAAACGCTAAAACGTTACGCTTGTACTGCAGTTCTGCAAGGCGACGTAAAATGTCACGTTGGTCCATGGTGTCGCCCTGGCGAAGGTGCAATAGCATCTTCATGTAGGATTCAGGGTCACCCAAACCATAAATAGCCGACACACTCGCTACAATGACTACGTCTCTGCGCTCCATCAACGCTTTAGTGGCGGACAGTCGCATTTGTTCAATATGATCATTGATTGACGCGTCTTTCTCAATAAAGGTATCTGTACTTGGAACGTAGGCTTCTGGCTGATAATAATCATAATATGAAACGAAGTACTCTACGGCGTTATTGGGGAAGAATTCTTTCATCTCACCGTAAAGCTGAGCCGCTAATGTTTTGTTGTGTGCAAGAATAAGCGTTGGTCTCTGCACTTCTTTAATGACATTAGCCATGGTAAAGGTTTTACCCGACCCCGTAACACCAAGCAGTGTTTGGCCGGCCAAGCCACTTTCTAGGCCATCCACCAAAGCTTCTATTGCTTTTGGCTGGTCGCCTGCTGGCTTGTATTTAGAATGAAGCTCAAACCCTCTACTCATTTACTTAACCTTTTCTTTAGCTTACTGCTTAACATCTTGCTTGCGGTCAAACTACTCAACATTAAAAACGCACAGCCTTAGATAGCCGCTCTGGTATTAGCTGTGCTCAGACGTTTCTTTATCTAATTCAAACTGAGTAATCGCACGTTTGAAAACAACAAATGAAACACACGCCATTGCAATATTGGCAATGACCGTTCCTGCAAATAACCCTTTCAGTTCAAATAGAAAACTACCCGCAACGCTGATAGGTACGAAGAAAACAAATAAGCGGATGACACTTAACGTTAATGCCGTCATTGGGCGATGCATGGCATTCAACGATGAGTTAGTCAGAATGATAATGCCTTGCATGCCATAACCCAGCGGTACAATCATAAGAAACAGCTGTATTAGTACGCTTACCTCTGCTTCATTAGCAAAGGCGACGGCTATCCAGCTAGATAGTCCCCACATGACAAGAAAAATGGCGAACTGCCAAACCAGAACAAATTTCAATGTAAGCGAATATGCCGTTTTTACCCGTTCTACTTGGCCTGCCCCAACGTTTTGACTGATAAATGGAGGCAGTGTCATGGAAAGTGCTAGCACAACAATACTTGCAATAGACTCCATTCTATTTCCCACTCCCCACGCTGCAACCGCTTCGGCGCCGTAACCAGCAACTACAGCTGTCATCACGCCACCGGCAACAGGGGTAAGCATATTTGCACCCGCCGCAGGTAGTCCTATTTTGAGAATTTCACGGCTGCTATCACGCAGCTCGGCAAGTGTCAGCAGTCGAGGCAACATCAACTTTCGACGAACGGCTAAAATATAAAGAATCCATAATGCACCAACTATCCACGCTATAAAGGTAGCGAGTGCCGCACCTTTTATTCCCATTGCCGGAATGGGCCCAAGGCCGAAAATGAAAATAGGATCAAGCAACGCGTTTAATCCGCCGCCTGCTGCCATAACAATACTGGGTGTGCGGGTATCGCCACACGCTCGCAGCACACTATTGCCAACCATCGGCATGGCAAGAAAGATGCTCGACAAGTACCATAGCCCCATATAGTCAGATATGTACGGCATTAGATTGTCTGTTGCATTAAGCAACTTAAACACAGGCTCTATGGTGAAAAAGCCAATTGCAGCTAGTGCACCCACAAGCAAAACGGACAGCATTAATGAACCCGTCGCATAATGTTGAGACTTGGTTATTTCTTTACTGCCCTGTAACTTGCCTATAATTGCAGAGGTACCAATACCTAAACCTATGTTTAGGCTTATTACGGTAAAAGTAACGGGAAAGGTAAAACTAATAGCGGCTAAAGGGTCGGTGCCCAACAAGCTCACAAAAAAGGTATCGATAAGTCCAAAGCTCATCATCATTACCATTCCCAGTATCATGGGAATAGTCATACGCTTTAACGTAGTACCTATATCTCCTTCCAATAAGTCGGAAGTACGTTGTTTAGCGTTACTTTTTATCACTTGAGCTCCGGCAAACTAAAATCCCCTCATCAATTGCGCGTTAGTGTAAAAGAGTGAACACTATTTAGCTATGCGTATTCGACAAACAAAACAAAGCATAAGAGGGTTGTATGAAAAGCGATGTTTTTGACAAAAATACGTGCGATGAACCATTTCGCTGGCTACGCCACAAAACTACGAGTTTTTTGTAAAAATAAATCAAAACACGTGCGTATATGTTCATTACAGTTTAATTTCTATCCTGTTTCACTTTTAATATGCTGGCAAAACGTCTCGGGCGCATCTAGCTATCCAAATAGAGCGTTTAAAAGACACACAAAAATGTTAACAAAATGTAAGGCATTGAGAATTAAGATGGATTTCATTGAATAGCATTTAGGCATTCGTTGAATTAACACACAAGCTACTTTTTGTTCAACCGATCTATTCCGATCGAGAAACAAGATCAAAAAAAACACCCTAAACCCCTGTATTAAAAAGATTATCCACTCAATAACGCCATAACTTCATTAGATCAATACGTACGCGATCTCGTAAATAACTACAGCGATTCTAAGCTATCAACATAGTTATCCACAGATTTAGTGGATAACTAACGCCAGACCATATTCGGCGGGATTTCGTGCTCGATTAATTTCTCAGCACGTAAGTGGTGACTAACCTTTTAATCCTCAGGTACAGGTTACAGATTTATTAAAGCCTGTACATAATACCAGTATGGAAGCGCTTTTTTATTCTATTTAGTTATACCCTTTAACTTTAGTGAGATATATAAGAAAACGAGATGGGTAAAACTATCAATTACTAAAACAACCTCTTGTTCATAAGCAATGAGGGAATAATGTGCAGTTATTAACCATCATTTTCTCAGCATTGACGACAAAATGAACATAAAAGCCGTAAAAAGCTATTTTTTGCGCAGTCAGCACAAATATTTCATTTATGTTGTTGACAGTTCCTAAGTACGTCTTTAATATTCGCCTCCGTTGAAGCACAGGTCCCCCTTAGCTCAGTTGGTTAGAGCGACGGACTGTTAATCCGCAGGTCCCCCGTTCGAGTCGGGGAGGGGGAGCCAACTTCAGCAAACAACTTAGGTGTCGATTCCCCCTTAGCTCAGTTGGTTAGAGCGACGGACTGTTAATCCGCAGGTCCCCCGTTCGAGTCGGGGAGGGGGAGCCACTTAGTTGGCTCTTAATCGCCTCACCCACTTCATTCTATTTTAATTCCTAAAACAACGCGTTTAGACATTAAATAACCCTAATTCAATCAAGTTGTTAAACCCGTTCTAAAAAGGGATAATAGACCTAATCTGTTTTTCTTTTTAATTCACGGGCATTGTCCGTCAAAATTCCTCGAAGGAATTGCGTTATTCATGACTGAATTTTTACTGCTATTGATTGGTACAGTACTGGTTAACAATTTTGTGTTGGTTAAGTTTCTCGGCTTATGCCCGTTTATGGGTGTGTCTGGCAAACTTGAAACTGCCATGGGCATGTCTATGGCCACCACATTTGTACTCACCCTTGCCTCTGCATCGAGCTACCTAGTGGAAACCTATTTACTTGCTCCACTGGGCATCGGTTACCTTAGAACGCTTGCCTTTATTCTTGTTATCGCGGTGGTGGTTCAGTTCACAGAAATGGTCGTGCACAAAACCAGCCCTACCTTATATAGATTGTTAGGTATTTTCCTTCCTCTTATCACAACCAACTGTGCAGTGCTTGGTGTAGCGCTATTAAACCTTACCGAACAGCATAATTTCATGCAGAGTCTTATTTATGGTTTCGGCGCTGCTGTGGGATTCTCTCTGGTACTGGTGTTATTTGCGGCCATGCGTGAGCGTTTAGCTGCTGCTGATGTACCTGTATCTTTTAAAGGTGCCTCAATCGCTATGATAACCGCTGGCCTGATGTCCCTTGCATTTATGGGCTTTAGTGGACTGGTGAAAGTGTAATGACGATATCTACCGCTATTATATTCGCCGTTGTTGCCATTGGCGTCCTTGCGCTTATTTTTGGCTTAGTTCTGGGCTACGCGAGCATTCGCTTTAAAGTTGAGGGCGACCCGCTTGTTGAGCAAATAGATGCCGTACTACCACAAACTCAGTGTGGCCAATGCGGATATCCGGGCTGCAAGCCTTATGCTGAGGCAATTGCTGAAGGTGATGATATTAATAAGTGCCCACCTGGTGGCGAGGCAACGATTAAAAAACTCGCAGATTTGATGGGAGTTGAACCTAAACCCCTTGATGCAGCTCATGGCGAAGAAGACGTTAAAAAAGTCGCGTTTATACGCGAAGACGAATGTATCGGCTGTACCAAATGTATTCAGGCCTGCCCTGTCGACGCCATTTTAGGTGCCGCCAAACACATGCACACGGTTATTACTGATGAATGTACAGGGTGTGACCTATGTGTAGATCCCTGCCCTGTCGACTGTATCGACATGGTGCCAATTGCTCAAACAACTTCTACATGGAAATGGGATTTTGAATCATCGCCCAAAGGTGATATCCCCATCAAAATGGTGTCGTAATTGTGATGTATCCAAGTTTTGATTCAATTATAGAAACCCTTGAAGCGGGAAAGATGTACTCATTTCCAGGTGGCGTACATCCCGACGATAAGAAATCTCTATCTAATACATCAGTAATAAAGAAACCGTCGTTACCCGAATTATTGATTGTTCCTTTAAGGCAGCACATTGGCTCAGAGGGTATCTGCTGCGTAGAAGTTGGCGATACCGTATTGAAAGGCCAAATTCTTTCGCAAAGCTCATCGCCTTTTTCTGTGCCAGTTCATGCGCCAACCTCGGGCGAGGTTGTTGCGATTGCTCCGCATGTTGTAGCACACCCTAGCGGCCTAACAGAAATGTGTATTTCGATACGTCCTGACGGTAAAGACACATGGTGCGACCTATCTCCAGTAGCAAATTATAGCGACATAGATAAGAACAAGCTTATAGAAGCTATTTGCCAAGCAGGAATTTCAGGAATGGGTGGTGCCGGCTTCCCTACCCATATAAAAACCTCAACATCTAAACCTGTTGAGTTTCTTATTTTAAATGGGATTGAGTGCGAGCCTTACATTACTTCTGATGATCGATTAATGCGTGAGCACGCCTGGCAAATACGCCAGGGTCTAGACATTCTTACTCACCTTATTGGGCCGAAGGCCATTGTAGTTGCGGTTGAAGACAACAAGCCAGAGGCTTTCGAAGCACTTAATATTGCCTGTCAGGATAAGAAAGACTATCGCGTTGTTAGCGTTGAGACTAAATACCCTGCCGGCGGCGAAAAACAGCTGATTCAGGTACTGACTGGCCGAGAAGTTCCAAGAAATGGATTGCCTGCCGACGTAGGCGTGATGATGTTCAACGTTGGTACCTGCTATGCCATTGCAGATGCTATTTTACACGGCAAGCCGCTGATTGAACGGGTTGTTACCGTAACTGGTGAAGCCGTTGAATCACCAAGCAATTTTAGAGCGTTGTTGGGTACGCCCGTCTCTCATCTATTGGATGAAGCAAACTACAACCCGAAAAAACAGAAAGTACCTAAAGTGATTATGGGCGGGCCTATGATGGGCTTTACCTTATCAGACGCTACGATCCCCGTGGTTAAAACCACAAACTGTTTACTGGTTCCTGCAAAAAAAGAGCTGGTAGACGACAATGCAGAGCGCCCCTGTATTCGCTGTAGCGCATGCGCCGACGCATGCCCTGCGTCGTTGCTCCCCCAACAAATGTTTTGGCACGCCAAAGCAAAAGAATACGATAAAGCCGAAGAATACGACCTTTTCGACTGTATAGAGTGCGGCGCATGCGCTTACGTTTGCCCCAGTGAAATCCCCCTGGTGCATTACTACCGCCAGGCTAAATCTGAAATACGCATTCAGCGTGATGAAAAGAACAAGGCTGAGAAAGCTAAACAGCGTTTTGAGGCACGTAAAGAACGCTTAGACCGCGAAAAATTCGAGCGAGAAGAAAAACATAGAAAAGCGAAAGAAGCACGCTTAGCCGCCAACAAGGCCAAAGAGCAAAATGCTGTGGCAGCTGAAAATGCGAATAGCGCTGTTGATGCTGGCGCAACTGAAGCTAAGGACAAAGTAGCGGCGGCGCTTGCGCGTGCGAAAGCGAAGAAGGCGGCTATGCAGGCTAATGCGAATGCTGAAAGCAATCCAGCTAATGCCGACGAACCAAGCACTGCGGCAGACGATAAAAAAGCACAGGTAGCAGCAGCTATTGCCAGAGCTAAGGCGAAAAAAGCCGCACAAGCCCAGAATGAAGCTCAACTTGAAAGCGCGGATAAGCAAGTTGAGCAAGCGTCATCGCCAGAAGATGATAAAAAGGCAAAGGTTGCTGCAGCAATCGCCAGAGCAAAAGCGAAAAAGGCCGCACAAGCTCAAAACGAAACGCAAGATGAAAGCGCTGTCGAACCATCAACCACAGAACAGCCAAGTAACCAGTTATCATCACCAGAAGATGAGAAAAAAGCTAAAGTTGCTGCCGCTATCGCTAGAGCAAAAGCAAAAAAGGCCGCGCAAGCCAGCCAGTCTGAAGCATCTTCAGCAGAAAAACCTGCGGGCTCTCAAGACGAAAAGCATACCGAACTTTCCGATACTGAAGCTAATTCAGAGCTAAACGCTGAAGCGCAGAAAAAAGCGCGTATTGCCGCGGCAATCGCTAAAGCGCAAAAAGCTGCTAAAAATAGCGAAGACGGGCAGCCTGAAAAGTCAGTTTCAGGGCAAGGTGCGCCAACTCAATTAGATGAGCAACCAGACAGTCACTCCAAAGAACAGCTAGATGAAAAGCAGGCTAGGATCGCAGCGGCGGTAGCGAAAGCGAAAGCTAAAAAGGCCGCTTCGCAAAAAACGCAAGCATCTAGCCCTGATGGCGAGGCTGGTATTGAGAATCAAGACGTTAACTCGCCAGAAGAAGCCAGTTTTCAAAGCGTCAGCGAACAAAACAATAATGCTCAGGGTGATAGCGCATCAGATTCAGCTAACAACTTGAGCGAAGCGGATGAAAAAAAAGCGCGCATTGCTGCTGCGGTGGCGAAAGCGAAAGCCAAAAAAGCGGCTAAGCAGGAAGAACATCAAGGAAGCGAGCAAACTGATGCTAACGACGCTGCCTCGACAAATGAAGCTGACGAGAAAAAGGCGCGCATTGCTGCCGCAGTGGCAAAGGCTAAAGCAAAGAAACTTGCTCAAGACAGTAATGGCAATTTAGCGACCTCATCAAATACTGCTGAACAGGAAAATAGTAAAACAAATGAGCAGAGCGAATCGTCTAGCCGTGTAGGTCAAGCAACAAGTACGCAAGCTCCTTCTCAACCAACGGCACAAGATGAAAAGAAAGCGCGCATTGCAGCTGCAGTAGCAAAGGCTAAAGCAAAAAAAGCATCAGCTGAACAAGAGAAAGAATCATAATGAAGTTAAGTTTATCGAGTTCACCACACCAACGGGTTAAACGCGATACTGGCCAAGTCATGCGTATGGTTATTTATGCCATGCTCCCTGGCATGATTGCACAATCCTTCTTTTTTGGCTGGGGAATGCTCATTCAAGCCATTATTGCAGTAGTGAGTGCACTGGTCATTGAAGGCGTGATTTTATTTTTAAGAAATCGCCCCATCGAGCGCACATTAACAGATTACAGCGCAGTATTAACCGGCTTACTCATCGCAATTAGTATTCCTCCTACCCTACCTTGGTGGATGACGGTAACGGGTGTTTTCTTCGCTATTGCGGTGGCTAAACAGGTTTACGGCGGGCTTGGCTTTAATATTTTCAACCCTGCCATGATAGCGTATGTGGTGCTGCTTATTTCATTCCCTGCGGCTATGAGCCTATGGCTGCCTCCTGCGACTCACGCTGGCATTACGCCAAGTTTCTTTGATTCGGTATCACTCATATTTACTGGTTTTACTACTAGCGGATACGATGTCACTCAACTCAAAACCATTGCCGATGGTGTAACCATGGCTACACCGTTAGACACATTGAAAACCGACCTAACGCAAGGCGTAACATACTCAGAATCATTAGCGAAGCCAATCTTCGATGGCGGGGTATTCGAAGCTGCTGGTGCTGGGTGGGGAATGGTGAGTCTTGCGTATTTACTTGGTGGCCTCTACCTTTGGAAGACCCGCGTTATCAGCTGGCATATCCCAGGAGGTATGCTGCTAAGCGTGTTTGTTTGTGCATCGCTGCTTCATTTAGCAAACGCCGATTACTACGCTTCACCGCTATTTCACCTGTTTAACGGTGCAGTAATGGTAGGCGCCTTCTTTATCGCCACCGACCCGGTTTCAGCGTCAACAACACCAAGAGGCCGCATAATATTTGGTGCAGCAATTGGCTTTTGGGTGGTAATAATCCGTACTTTTGGTGGTTACCCTGATGCTGTAGCGTTTGCGGTTATTATTATGAACATGGCGGTGCCTTTAATTGATTACTATACCCGTCCTCGCGTGTACGGCAAAAACCTAAAAGGTCGAGGTAAACACTAATGATGAAAGAAAGCCTGGCCAAAAACGGCCTTATGTTAGGTGCGTTTGCCGTTGTTACCACAGCATTAATAGCACTCACTTTTTTTGGCACCCAAGATAAAATTGAGCAACAAAAGCAGCAAAAACTGCTAAGCGTACTTAATGAAGTCGTGCCTAGCGAATTCCACGACAATGCCCTTTACGCCAACTGCACAGAGGTCAATGCACCTGAACTTGGCAACAAAAAAGCCCACAAAATATATCGTGCGACGTTAAATGGCCAACCTAGCGCATTAGTATTAGAAGCCACTGCTCCAGACGGATACAGTGGAGATATCGATATCGTAGTTGGTGTAAAAGTGGATGCACACGTTGGTGGAAACACACAAGGCAGCTCGAGTACTGACTCGCTCGACGGTGAGAGCGAAAATCTCAATATCACCGCGTTAGCGCTCTCGGAGTTGGCCGAGCTTGATTCAACACCTCAGAGCCCATCAGAGCAAGACGAGAATGCGTCCGATATTTCTGCGACCAACACTAATAGAATCAGTATGAGGGTGCTTGGCGTGCGCGTTATCGAACACAAAGAAACCCCTGGGCTTGGCGATAAAATAGAGCTTGCCGTTAGCAATTGGATAACGGCGTTCAGTGACAAGCCTTTTTCACCCGACAATTTGGCGCCTTGGCAGGTCAAAAAGGACGGTGGTGAGTTCGATCAGTTCACTGGCGCTACCATCACGCCGAGAGCAGTAGTAAGAGCAGTACGCGAAGCCTTGCTTTATGCACAGGCCAACCAATCTGCACTTTTCAACGCTCCTAACACCTGCGCAATTACAGATTCCGTTGAAACAATTGATGCGATTAACGTGAATGAGGCTCAACCTCATAGTGTAGAGGAGCTATAACGTGACTGATTTTCGCGACCTGTCTTTACAAGGGCTTTGGAAGAACAATCCTGCGCTGGTACAACTGTTAGGTTTGTGCCCGCTATTGGCCGTTACCGCGACGTTTATCAATGGTCTCGGGTTAGGCCTTGCTACCATGTTGGTACTCATTGGCAGTAACGTTACCGTTTCACTCGTTCGTAATGTGGTAAGAAACGAAATCCGCATTCCCGTTTTTGTTATGATCATTGCCGCGTTCGTTACCATTGTTCAGCTATTAATGAATGCATACACCTATGACCTTTACTTAGCGCTAGGTATTTTCATTCCGCTGATTGTAACTAACTGCGCCATCATAGGCCGCGCAGAGGCCTTTGCGTCGAAAAACGGGCCGCTCGCCTCTGCCTACGACGGACTCATGATGGGACTGGGTTTTACCGCAGTGCTGGTCATTTTAGGTGGTATGCGCGAGATATTGGGTGCAGGTACATTGCTAGCAGGGGCAGACAGACTGTTTGGCTCAATTGCTGAGAACTGGACCATAACGCTTTTCAACACTGAAAATCCGTTTTTGCTTGCGATACTGCCGCCTGGTGCCTTTTTAGGTATGGGTCTTCTCATTGCTATCAAAAACAGTATTGATGCAAAGTTAGCGGCTAAGCAAACATCGCCTGCAGTGAAGGCTGAACGGGTACGCGTTACAGCTGAAAGCTAAACGCTAAAAATCAAAAACAAAAAAGTATTTAGAAATGAATGATGTAGCTAAGCCGGCCAAGCCGCTTTCTAAGCAGGAAAAAGTAAAAGAAATCATGCGAATACTGGATGACCTTTATCCGGAAATTCCTATCTTTTTAGATCATAAAGACCCATATACGTTACTCATTGCGGTTCTGCTATCGGCGCAATGTACAGACGAGCGCGTTAACCAAATTACGCCGAAGCTCTTTGCTCGGGCAGATAATCCGTACGACATGGTATTGATGAGTATTGAAGAAATTCAAGACATTATCCGTCCTTGTGGTTTATCTCCCATGAAGTCCAAAGGCATTTGGCATTTGTCTGACATGATCATCAAGCAGCACAACGGTGAAGTGCCTGCAAACTTTGAAGCGCTGGAAGCCATGCCCGCAGTGGGTCACAAGACTGCCGCTGTGGTTATGTCTCAAGGCTTTGGCATTCCTGCTTTTCCCGTAGATACTCATATCCACCGATTAATGTATCGCTGGGGTTTGTCGAACGGGAAGAGTGTTGAGCAGACAGAGCGTGACGCAAAACGCTTGTTCCCAAAAGAAAGGTGGAACGATTTGCATCTGCAAATCATCCTATATGGCAGAGAATACTGCCCTGCCCGCGGTTTCGACTTAAACAAGTGTGTTATCACACGTGAGTTCGGCAGAAAGAGTTTTATTAACGAAGTGCTGAAAGAACAAGAGAAGAAGCAAAAATTGGCGCTCAAGAAGAAGCGTAAATAGAAACTTTCAGAAAGGAGCCTTAGGCTCCTTTTTTATTCTCCATTTATTTTCTCTCAAGAGGAATTTTGCGACTAACACACGACTTACGCTTGTGGTTTGCCTCGAAAGGGACAACCAAATTGGCTATGATGGATGGGTTAGAGTTTTGCTCGCGCAAATAAAAAAGAAATATAAAAATAAATCCATGGAGAACACATGTCTCGATTGAATACTATCGCTAGAAGGCTAGCGTTTGGTGCATTAGTAAGTGCATGCAGTTTTGGTGTTTTTGCAGAAACTTCCCCCATTACTGACGAGCAAAAGAAAAATGCGGAAGCATTAATTCAAAAAGCCCTGAAAAGTGATTTAGGCTATAGCATTGTTGAATCCCTAACCACTGAGATTGGCCCTCGCCTGGGCGGCTCTGAAGCAGAAAAGCGAGCTAGAGATTGGGGCGTGGTGGTAGGAAAGCGTCTAGGTTTTGATAAAGTCAGCATAGAAGAATTCACTATGCCATTTTGGGATAGAGGCCACCTACACATTTCACTCACGGCGCCTTATGCCCAACCGCTTTACGGCACAGCCCTTGGCGGCGCAGCGCCTTCTGAAAGCGAGATCAATGCAGACATCGTTTATTTCAGAGATATTCACGCGCTAACCGCAGTTAAAGATGGTGCCCTTAAAGGCAAAATTGCATTTGTAGACGGCGACGCCATGGTTAAAAGCCAAACAGGTGCAGGCTATGGTCAAGCGAACCAACGTCGCCGTATTGGTTGGCAACATGCTCAACGCGGCGGCGCTGAAGCGCTGGTCGTGCGCTCAGTAGGATCTGACTCTCATCGTTTTCCTCACTCAGGCATGATGAGCTCAGACGGCGATAATTGGGCAGATATCCCCGTAGTCGCTATCTCAAACCCTGACGCAGACCATTTACGACGTTTACATAACTTAGGTAAACCGCTGTCATTGTCGCTTCACTCTGAATCGAAATGGAAAGGCGAAGTAAACAGCGGCAACGTAATACTGGATTTAGTGGGCAGTGAGAAGCCCGAAGAAATTATCCTTATTGGCGGCCACCTAGACAGCTGGGATTTAGGAACGGGTGCAGTTGATGACGGCGCAGGCGTTGCTATTACCACGGCAGCTGCTGCGTTAATTGCTTCTTTACCAGAGCGCCCAAAACGCACCATTCGTGTGGTCATGTTTGGCGCTGAGGAAGTGGGCTTATTAGGTGCCTTTGCTTACGCTAAACAACACGAAAAGAACCTTGAAAATCACGTTCTGGCCACAGAGTCTGACTTTGGTGCGCAAACTATCTGGCAAGTAGTGTCAAATGTGAATCCCGAAGCGACTGTGCTAGTCGATGAAATCGCGAAGATTTTATCACCGCTAGGTATAGTGCGTGGCGGTTCAGACATTGCTGGCGGCGGCCCTGACATCATTCCGCTAGCAGCGAAAGGCGTACCAACGATTAGGTTAAATCAAAACGGTAGAGATTACTTTGATCTTCACCATACGCCAGATGATACCTTAGATAAAATTGACCCCGATGAGCTTGCGCAAAACATTGCAGCCTACGCAGCAAGTATATACTTGTTAGCCGATTCGGACGTTGACTTAAAAGCTAAACAGTAGTTTCACGTTAGTAATCATCAAACATTGGTCAGTGCATCTCGTGCTGGCCATTGCTTACCAGTACTCTGCTTACCCTCGCCTCTGCTAGTCCGAAATGCTTACGTTTTATTGCGCTTGAATAAGCTGGGCAACAAATCGCTTCGCCTCTTGCCTTGATGGCAGCTCTACATGCCGATACGTATTCGCATGTTTAAAAGCAACGGTTGTTTTATTTATGGAGATATTTGAGATTAACGCACCTGACATGGCGCTATTAAAGGTAGAGATAGAATCTTGAAATTGCATAGTAAATACTTCTTTATTAATGTTGTTTGTTTTGAATTCCTCGCAGGTTGGGTAAAGAAATCGAAAAACGATAATTAGGCTCTAGCGTGAACATAGCGTTTCAGAAAGAGCCCACTTTTTTGAGGTCACTTCAGAAAAGAGAAATGACCTTAGATAAGCATAGAGGTCTTATCGAACTACTACGTTAGCAGCTTGTGGACCTTTTTGGCCTTGTTCAACTTCGAAGCTAACTTCTTGGCCTTCTTTCAACGTTTTGAAACCGTCAGAAGCAATTGAACGGAAATGTACGAATACGTCTTTGCCGCCAGCTTCAGGAGTGATGAAACCAAAACCTTTTTCTTCGTTGAACCACTTAACTGTACCGTTTACAGAATTAGACATAATAAAAACCTTTTAAAAAAAATTGATGTGATGGTGGCAAACCACCGAATAGCTATAGACATCTCCAAGCTAGTAAAGCAGTTGTATATCTATATAAAACTTCAATTTGAAGGATTTAAAAAAGAGGTACAGCGCAGTATTAGGTAAAGCAAATAACATATCTAGAGCGATGCGAAAGGTACAGGTTATTGCGAGCAATGTCTACTAGTTTTCCGTTTATTTTTTAACCAAAACACAACTTTTTTACAAAAATGTTTTTTAGAAAGCTGAATACGTATGTTTGTTCAAGGCAGTTGAAAGCTAGGTTAACCTTGCTTTTTTGCTATAGGTTTAAATTATGACAGACACGTATGCGTTAGCAGGTAAAACAGCCATTGTTACTGGAGGCGGAAAAGGACTAGGTAAAACTCTCGCTCGATTTCTACTAGAAGCAGGAATGAACGTGGCCATTTGTGGGCGCACTGAAACTGCGGTTAAGCAGACTGTAGAGCAGTTCGACGCCTTATTCCCAGGTAATATCATTGGCCAAGTTTGTGATGTATCGAAAAGCGCTGATGTTGCCAGTTTTGTTAGAAAGGTCAAAGATACATTTGGCGAGCTACACGTCCTAATTAATAACAGTGGCTTTGGTAAGGAGACCCTTATTTGGGAAACCTCAGAGAAAGCGTGGGACGAAGTAATGGATACTAACGTAAAAGGGACCTTTCTCATGTGTAAAGAGGTCGTGCCTCACATGATTAACAACAAGGAAGGCTACATTATCAATATCGCTTCTCAGGCGGCATTGAACGGCTATGCCAATGCAGGCGTTTACTGTGCATCAAAATTTGCGATGGTGGGGCTTGGAAAAGCGTTGCAAGAAGAGGTTCGCCCCTACGGTATTCACGTCCATTCCCTAAACCCTGCACTGATACAGTCGCAGAAAGCAGAAACAGAGAAAGTGGACGATGGCTTAATTCAAAATGAAGACTTAGGCAACATGGTGGTTTACCTATTGAGTCAACCTCGCCGTCTTAAAATTGATAATATCGGCCTATGGGGCTATTAATACCAGTCCGCATAGATAATTACCCACTCTGCGAGACTTAAAATGTTCGTAATCGCGGCGTGTTACCGCAGGTATAGTACGTTTAACTAGAATTGTAATATTGTCTTAAAGCGTTAACATTTCCTAATTAACATAAAAGCGTGTTGTTTGCGTTTACTCAAATAAAGTACTCATCGTATTTATGTGTACAAAAAGTTACGGCCAACACGCAATCACAGTGCAGTGTGCCATCGAGTAATTCCGATGGCTCAAAAAAGGAATCTCTTATGCGAATGCTTCACACCATGCTTCGAGTTGAAAACTTAGAGGCCTCTCTTCACTTTTATACCTCACTCATGGGCATGCGCCTTCTTCGCCAGTCTGAAAACAAAGAGTATGAATACACGCTAGCTTTCGTGGGATATGGCGATGAAACCGAGAGTACCGTTTTAGAGCTTACCTATAACTGGGGCGACAACACCTACGATAAAGGTAACGCGTATGGTCATATTGCGATTGAGGTCGATGATATCTATCAGTTTTGTGAAAACTTAGAAACAAACGGCGCTGATGTATATCGTAAACCGGGGCCAGTAAAAGGCGGTTCCACAGTTATTGCTTTTGTTCGCGACCCCGATGGGTATGCAATAGAACTCATACAAAATAAATCCATTTCGCTATGAAATGGCTCAAAAACAAGAACTGAAGATGCAGCCAGCGTAGTCAAAGCGATTTGAACGCTTAAGTCGCCAAACTATCAACTTAAAAACGTGCGGCTCTGGAAAAAACGATAAAAACCACATGGAGTGATATGACATGCTACGTAACCGCTTATTATTTTCGCAAAATGATAAAAACAAAAGCCAAGCTAGAACAGCGATAAGTCGGAAGCCTCGAGCAGCGCACAATATAGGCTTGCGCAGTCAGCCAAAAGCAAAACTGGCCGCTATTCTGCCAGCGTTGTTTATCGCTTTTACCGGTGCAGTTGCTGCTGGCAGTGCGTTTTCGGCCATGGCTGCAAATAACGAGAGTGCGCAAACACACGCTGACACAAAAGAAAATGTTGAAACGCACTTTACCGTGATAGCCCATCGCGGCGCGTCGGGCTATTTACCTGAGCATACCCTTGAAGCAGCTACCCTCGCCTTTTCTCTGGGCCCTGATTTTATTGAGCAAGATGTTGTTATCACCAAAGACGACATACCCGTTGTGCTACACGACATCCACTTAGAAACGGTCACCAATGTAGAAGATGTGTTTCCTGCACGCCACCGCGATGACGGCCGCTATTACGCGCGTGATTTTACTCTTGAAGAACTGCGACAACTGCGGGTACACGAGCGCGCTAACAGTGACGGGAAGCAAGTTTTTAAAGATAGGTACCGCGGCACGCATGCTAATTTTAAAGTGGCCACGTTAAATGAACACTTTGAACTAATCAGCGAGCTAAATCGCCAATTTGGAACGTCTGTAGGGGTTTATCCTGAAGTAAAGTCCCCTGCCTTTCACATTAAAGAAGGCGTTGATGCCAGTAAAATCGTTGTAGATGCCTTAAATGCTTACGGGTTTGGTGGAGAGAGCGGTAATAGCTACCTGCAATGCTTCGATTTTAACGAAGTTAAGCGCGTTCGTGAAACCCTGGGCTATAAAGGCAAAGTTGTGATGCTGATTGGCGAAAACGACTGGGGCGAAAGCGACACAGATTATAACTGGCTGCGCACTCAGGAAGGCATGCAGCAGGTTGCGTTGTATGCCGATGGCATAGGCCCTTGGTTAGGCCACTTACTCGATAATGAAGCGATGACTCAGGGAAAAATAGAAGCCGCGGCATGGATTGCCTACGCCCACGAAAATAACCTGACAATCCACCCCTACACCTACCGACATGATGCACTACCAGCAGGTATGAGTTCAGAGCAAGTCTTGGAAGTTTTAGACAAGGTGGTAGGTGCTGACGGTGTTTTCACCGATCATTTAGTACCGGTATTAAGGTGGCGAGAAAAATTAAACTAACGCATTTTAAAGCGAGTGTAGGCGCGACAATTAGCGCCTAGGATTTTGAAAGTCGCACCACCACGCGTCTGTTTTGGGCGCGGCTTTCTCGTGTATCGTTTGGCGCAATATGGCGTTTCTCACCGTGGCCTGTCAACTGAATTCGATCTTCAGGTACACCTAGCGTAGTCAAATAGCTTTTTACTTCGTTAGCACGTCGAATAGACAACTGTTCATTATTATAGCGACCGCCGTAGCTATCGGTGTAACCATCAAGAAGCACAAGCTCAAGCTCGCTGTCTTCTTTTAAGTATTCACCTATCATGGTTAAGCGCTTCTGCGAATATTTGGTTAGTTCTGTACTGTTGTTTTGATACGACAATACCGTGTAGGCAATGTCATCAAAGCCGAAGGGCAATAAGTTCGATACACACTTCACAAATTCACGATACACACCAGAGAAGTTGCTAGCGTTTAATGCCACACTTACTTGGTCGTATTTGTTATACCAATCTTGGTAATAGAATGTGGGCCAAAAGCCTTTTTCTAATTCAGACAACATAGTCCAAGCCGCATCCTGCGGAAGGTCGCCATTGTACTGTTTACGAATAGACATGTCGGCAATGGTTTTAGGCGCAACGCCGGGCATCCATTTAGGTGGTACAGAATAAACAGCAGCCATATCAAATTTGCTTGGCAGCAAATACATGTCCAGTTCGAATTCCATATTAAGCTGCTTCGACGCTGAGCTCGTGAACATGGCTTCGCCATAACCGGGTAGTTCGTGGTTCAAGGTACACTGAAGTCGGGTGTCTTTGTCTATTCGCCAGTTGGAGCTTTCTATGGTTGCAGAATATTGCCGCATGGCAGCGTGGGAAGACAATGACCCCAGCATCCCCAATAAAGCGATGTATTTTAATTTCGACACCATTTCGACACCATAACGAAAATCAGACTAACACAGGTAAAAGACAACACTACGTGCACAAATTACCGAACATAATGAATCAAATTAGCTCACACAAAAAGAAGAAATGTGCCTAATGATTTTTTCACGCTTAATTTGATTATCGTCCAAATTGTAGAAAAGTTTAGCGTTTAATACCATTCGCGTTTTGTACTTTTGCTAGCCCCCTGATTTAACAGTTTATAAATTGCAACTGGCAACTCGAGAGTATCCTTGCGATAATTCTTTTACGCAATATGCTTCGCAGGTTGGTACGCATTTTAGTCACCAACCAATTAACGCAATCGAGTCTTACAAGAGTGTTTATGTCTGCCAACCCGCCCCTTCTCTCCCAGCGCTTTCGAGGTTACTTTCCCGTTGTTATCGACGTTGAAACAGCCGGATTTAATGCAGGCACTGACGCCCTGTTAGAATTAGCCGCGGTAACGGTGAAAATGGATGAAAACGGTATACTTCATCCTGATCAAACTTTTCATTATCACATTGACCCCTTTGAGGGCGCTAACCTAGAGCCAGCAGCCTTAGAATTTAATGGCATCGATCCTAATTGTGCATTGCGAGGGGCTATTGAAGAAAGCGAAGCCATGAAGGACTTATGTAAAGGCATCCGCAAGGCGCAAAAAAATGCAGACTGCCAACGTTCAGTTATTGTTGCTCACAATGCAACGTTCGATCAGAGTTTCGTCAATGCCGCGATAGAACGCTGCAATATAAAACGCACGCCGTTCCATCCGTTTGTTTCATTTGACACCACCAGCCTTGCTGGATTGGCCTTAGGCCAAACGGTTTTGGTAAAAGCATGCCGTGCAGCGGGGATCGCATTTGACCAAAGTGAAGCGCACAGTGCGCTGTATGACGCCCAAAAGACCACCGAGCTATTTTGCTATATGGTAAATCGCTATAAAGCGCTAGGCGGATGGCCTGTAGAAAATAAAGAGTAGTTTTATTCAAACTGATATAAACAAAAACAGCGCCAAAAGGCGCTGCAGACTGTTGAAAAAGCCCTAGACGAAAGTCTGGGGCTTTGATCTAATAGGCATAGTGAAATTCGGAGTGTTCACCATGCTAACCCCAAAGTCCCCACAACAATACGAGTTTGAAACCGTATATATCAATGAACTGGTACCAGAAGACCACTTGGTTCGTTTAATTGATATGGCGATAGATTTTGAGTTTATCCGCGATGAGGTGGCTCATCTATATTGTCAGAATAACGGTCGCCCTTCGGTTGACCCCGTACGCTTTTTTAAAATTCTGTTTCTCGGTTATTTATTTGGTATCAGTAGTGAGCGACGCCTCATTAAAGAGATACAAGTAAATGTGGCGTATCGCTGGTTCTTAGGTATGGGATTGACGGAAGATGTGATTCACCATTCCACGCTGAGTCAAAACCGCATCAAGCGTTTTAAAGACAGCGATATCTATCAGGTTATCTTCGACAACATTGTGCGTCAGGCCATGAAGCAAGGACTCATTGGTGGTAAGAGTTTGTTTGCCGATAGCACGCACTTAAAAGCGAACGCCAACAAGAAACGCTTCGACATAAAAGACTTGAAGGTGACACCGTCAGCTTATGTGGAACAGCTAAACGAAGCAGTAACCAAAGACAGGGAGTTAGAGGGAAAAAAGCCCCTGAAGTGTAAGGAAGACAAGCCTTGCACGAAGCCTACGAAAGTCAGCCGCACTGACCCTGATAGTGGTTTTATGGTGCGCGATGAGAAGCCCAAGGGCTTCTTCTACCTAGACCATCGCATCGTAGATGGGCGTCACGGTATTATCGTTGATACACACGCGACACCAGGAAATGTTCACGATAGCCAACCTATCATTGCGCGTATTGATAGAGCTAGAGACACCTTCAAACTCAACCATATTGCCGTTGGTCTCGACGCGGGCTACTTCACCGCCGCGGTGTGTCATCACCTCGAAGCGCGACAACTGATTGGTGTAATGGGGTATCGTCGCCCTACGAAAAAGAAAGGCTACTTCGCTAAACGCGAGTATGTATACGACACAGAATCTGATACATACACATGCCCCCAAGGCCAGGTTATTGCTTACAACACCACTAACCGCGAAGGCTACCGCCAGTATCACTCTGATGCGAAGCAATGCATAAGCTGTCCCGTTCGTAAGCAATGTACAAACAGTAAGAATCACACAAAAGTTATAACGCGCCATGTCTGGCAGAAGAGTGTCGAGAACGCAAACGAAGTCAGATTAAGTGAATGGGGGAAGAAGCAATATCGAAGGCGAGCTGAAACGGTAGAACGAAGCTTCGCAGATGCAAAACAACACCACGGACATCGATACTGTCGCTATCGCGGACTCAGTAAGGTCTCGATGCAGTGTCTGCTAGCCGCTGCATGTCAAAACATGAAGAAAATGGCCTTAGCCAAGGCTGTATAAGCCTAAATACCCTCAAATCTCGCTCGCAAACCCGCTAATCGAGTAAATGACTCACTTATTGCCCTCTAAGAGCTCAACACTAAAACAAAAACGCCTTATTAAAAAATATCGCGATCGCAGCCTTCGGCTGCTAGAAAAAATAAACCCCTCCGAAAAAAGAGGGGTTTATCATCAATCTGCAGCGCCAAAAGGCGCTGTTTTTTTATAATCTTTAAACAGTTTAGCTTATAGCTTGTCTGCTTCTTCAGATAGGTACTTAGCAACACCTTCAGGCGACGCATCCATACCAGCTTTACCTTCAGTCCAACCCGCTGGGCAAACTTCACCATGCTCTTGGTGGAATGCTAGTGCATCAACCATGCGTAGCATTTCATCAACGTTACGGCCAAGTGGAAGGTCATTGATTACCTGATGACGTACCATACCTTCTTCGTCGATTAGGAATGAACCACGGAACGCAACGCCATCTTCTGGGTGCTCAACATCGTATGCCTGGCAGATGTCGTGCTTAACGTCAGCAACAAGGGTGTACTTAACCGGACCAATACCACCTTGATTTACCGGAGTGTTTCTCCACGCATTGTGTGAGAACTGAGAGTCGATTGAAACACCGATCACTTCAACACCACGCTTTTTGAACTCGTCGAAACGCTTGTCAAAGGCGATAAGCTCTGACGGGCAAACAAACGTAAAATCTAGTGGGTAGAAGAATACAACAGCTTTCTTGCCCTTGATTGCTTCACTTAATGTGAAAGTGTCAACAATTTCACCACTACCAAGTACCGCTGCTGCAGTAAAGTCAGGTGCTGGACGGCCAACTAATACACTCATGAGTCTCTCCATTTATATTTGTATTGTAATAATAGAAGTGATTACGTTGCGTAACCACTTTGATAAGAAATTTCCTTCAAAGAAAATAGGTACGAATATGGAAATAACAATATTAAACAACGAGTTTTTTTACTGATCATACCAATAACCGCTTAACATCCCCCCACACTGTTCAGTCTTTCTTCAATTACCTTGTATTAAATTTGTCATTATCCACTTGCTAAAGCAAAGAATAACAATTATTATCATTTACAGATTCATTTGGAGTACGTTTAATGTTTGTTTGCATGTGCTACGGGGTAACTGATAAAAGCATTCGCGCAGCGGTTGAAGAAAACGGTGTGGGAAATATGCGAGAGTTACGTCAACATTTAGAGCTTGGCTCACAATGCGGTAAGTGTATCAACATGGCGCAACAGATCATTGACCAAACTATCGTCGATGAGTCCCTATTCAAAGACGTTGGCTAGGCAATTAGCCAACCCGCGTATTCTTAACACGCAACGTCATCGCTCTTAGCATTCTTGGCTAGACTTTAAACACCATATTTATTATCACGATTATTCCTTTAAGTGACCTAAGTCATATCCTAGTTTAATTACCTAAGTAACATTCACATCTTCACCTAAAACGATAGGTTGTTGTCCTTTCAAACTCAGAGCTAGGCTCATTTTCTTACTTTCAATGAGTGCAGCGCGCCATTTAACTACGTAGCTTTGCTGAAGCATGCCCTAGTTAAAGGTGTACTCAATGCCTGCATAGTAGAAAGCCCCATTGATACCGCTAGGCGATGTAGGTGGGTAGAGTGCGCCAACTTCACCTTGAAAAGGATTTTCATTAGGCAGCGAATCAAACAGATTTTGGGCGCCGAGGGTAACTTGTGTTTGAGGCAGTACTTTCCATGCAACTTGGGCATCGAATGTGGTTAACGCATTGCCGTATATGTCCATGCCTGCGGACGCATCAAGATGGTCTTCATAAAACTCACCGTAATAGTTAAGTCGCCAAGTAAATGCCCAATTTCCTTTCGATTGCTCCAGCGTGATACTGCCTCGATGAGCAGGTAAGTTATCTTCCAGCATACGAATTCTTGCCCGTGTTAGATTAGGTAGAAGCCGTATTTCGTCCCCCACTTGCGCAGGATAAAGTGTAACCCGCTCTACTTGTGTGTCTGTCCAGTTGAAGGCAAGAAGTAAAGAATTTGACCAATCAGCTAGCGCAAAATTGTAGTTAACAACTAAATCAACACCCTGAGTTTTTGTGTCAAAGTCATTAGTAAAATACTTTGCAGCATTATATTTCGCCGCATCTGGACGCCCTTGGGCAATAAGCGCACTAATGTCGTCGTCGGTTAACGGAATTGCAGATGTCGTACTAATGCGATCAGAAAGGCGAATATTGAAATAGTCGAGCGTTGCAAAAAAGTTCTCGCTTGCCTGCATAACTAGCCCAAGGCTAAAGTTCACCGATTCTTCAGGCGTCAGTGGAGTTGCGCCTAGTTGCAGTGAGATAAGATCAGTTGGAGGCAGCGTTGCTTGGTCTTCCAAACCGTTAACACCGTAGGCGGTAGTTACGTTGATAACATTACTCTGCCCTACTGTTGGGGCTTTAAAACCGGTGTTTACAGATCCGCGTAATGCAAAAATATCATTTAATTTATAGCGAGTACTCAATTTGCCATCAAATGTCGAGCCGAAATCACTGAAATGCTCTACACGTGTGGCCACGCCAAACTGCCATGCTTCGGTAACATAAAATTCCAAATCAGCGTACACAGCCCAATTGCTTCTGCTCCAGTGCCCAGCACTTTGAGGCTGATACCCCGGAAAACCGTTGGAACCGATGGAAAAGCCTTGGTTCAACCCAAGTGGCGGCTCTAGAGCGAAAGGGCCTGCAATATATGACGCTTCGTCGCCGGACTTTTGAAAATAGGTTTCTTTACGCCATTCTAAGCCCACGGCAATGCTAACCGGATCGTCGAAAATAGTTTGAATGAGTTTGTTAAAATCTAAGTTAAGCGTTCGCTCTACTTGCGACACACCACCGGGCGAAAACGACGTTGGCGTTTGTGGCCCTAACGATGGATTAACTGTATTTGAGATGGTGTACTCAATGTCACTGTAGCCCAATGTCGCACTGGCATCCATCGCCCAGCCATTAGGTAACTCATGTTTAACGCCCATCGCAACAGAAGCGTCCGTTATCGTCCCCCCAAATTTTGGTGTGAAACCGCCAGGGAACCACTCGTTGAAAGCAAAACAGTTGGCACCAAGCGCCGTTGTGTTATCTGCAATAAGTTGATACGTGGGGTCCAGCAATACGCTATTACTAGACAAGGTTATAGAAGGGCAAGCAATACCGCTCTCCAGTCCATCTAAGTCTGCCACAATCAGGCGGCTTTCCCCTGTGTTAGGGTCGGTGCGGCTGAACACCCCTTCTCGGGTTTGCGGATTTCGAAAGTAAAAACCACCGTTTATTTCTCTTCTTGCTGCAGTGGCAAAGCTGTAAAATTGTGATTTAGACGAAATGTCTGCGCCTGCATTTAGCGCAAGTTTAATATCTTCGTTAACATCAAGCGCTCCCCATACTTGGGACGGCGACGC
This sequence comes from Alteromonas sp. MmMcT2-2, assembly GCF_022348305.1. NCBI lineage: Bacteria > Pseudomonadati > Pseudomonadota > Gammaproteobacteria > Alteromonadales > Alteromonadaceae > Alteromonas > Alteromonas sp. MmMcT2-2. Next base: position 123,994 of record NZ_JAKRFA010000005.1, on the reverse strand, counting down.
GATGAACATATTCCCCCGGTCAATCAAGTTCTGCGCATCAATCCGCTGTACAGAGCGCGACGTGCCATTTTGCTGACGATACTCTGCCGTTGCATTTAAAAAGCCGCTTTCTCCAATAGCAAAGCCCTTATTTAACTGCACTTGAAACAGTTCGCCGTCGCCTTCACTGTAACCGCCAACTTTCAGCGCAACATGCCCTCCTTCACGAGCATCCTTAAGTACGAAGTTAATCACGCCTGCAATGGCGTCTGAGCCATACTGGGCTGCTGCACCATCTCGCAATACTTCGACTTGCTTTAACGCATAGGCAGGAATAACCGATATATCAGGCCCTTGTGCACCGTCAGATAAACCTCCGCCTAAAAACGTGATTACCGCAGAGCGATGGCGTCGCTTTCCGTTAAGCAGCAAAAGCGTGTGATCCGAGGACATGCCTCTAAGGTTCGCCGGCCTTACCAGGCTACTGGCATCATTGATGGGCTGATCGTTTACGTTTAACGAAGGAACCATCACGCTTAACATAGAAAGCACGTCTGAATTTCCCTGTGAGTTGAGGGTTTCAGAACCAATCACATCCAAAGGAACTGGTGAGTCAACAGCACTTCGAGGCGAGTTACGAGTACCGACGACCGCAATTTTTTCAAGTCCATTGCCTCCCTCGTCTGTTTTCTTTTCAGTATCTTGTGGCTGTGTTTCCTTCGCCACTAACGATGAACGAGAACGAATACTTACCGCACCGCTTTCATCAGTCACTACCGCCAATTCTGTTCCTTCAAGAAGCTGTGCCAGCGCTTCATTCAGTGTGAACGTACCTTCCAATGCATTTGTTTTCACTTTTTTTGCTAAATCAAAAGGAAAAAGCAATGTGGTATTTGCCTGTTTAGCTAGTTCGGTTAGCGCTTCATTAGCATTTTGTGCGGGTATTGAAAAGCTGTAAGCACCCAATTTTGGTTCGGTTTGGTCGGGTGATTGCGAAGGGTTGTCTGTTTGTGCATGAAGCGTTGGCGCTGGTGCTATGAAAAGAAAAAAGCCGGACGCCATGTTTAGTGCCGAGAGGGAAAAAATACGGGAGAATTTGCACATTCTTTTTTGCGAAAGGCATTGGGCCGAACACGCTAGAGCATGCAGCTTTTCTATTGCCTTTTTTGTTTGCCTGCTTATCGCAAAATTGCCGTATTGCAAGATATAAAATCGATGTGCTTATTATTTTAATTATATTGTCACATTAAAGAAATTGATGCCAACTACGAATAGTAGAAAGCACCTATCTTTCAGAAATATTTAACTTTTCGCTAACTTAAGCTCAATACTTGTTTCTGTGACTTTCTCGTAATTGATGTTAAAGCTGCTCTTAAGTGCAGACAACAATCCATCTATGTCGCCTACTTTAAAGTAACCCGCTACACGACGCTTGCGCAGGCTTTCGTCCGAAATATTAAAGCGAACGGGTGTATAGCGGCCAATCTCAGCTAATACTGCCTCAAGAGGCTCACCTTTAAATACAATCATGCCTTGTTGCCACGCTAAATCGTCATCTATGTCGTTTTGAGACATGCTCTCACGGGCTTCCACTTTACCTTGTACAGTGGCTTTTTCACCTGCGAACATAAGAAGGCCTTCTTCAGCAACAGGACGTTTAGTGAAGAGCGATTCATTTGAGGATGAAGCCTTAAAGCGGTCTTTCACCAATACCTTTCCGTCGGTAACCACTAACTCAAACGCATTATCATCCACATATTGCATATTAAAGGCAGTTCCAACAGCGGTAACGGTGTTGTTGCCTGCGGTCACAGAGAAAGGGCGAGACGTGTCGTGAGCCACTTCAAAGTGTGCCTCCCCTTTCAATAAAACGATATTGCGCGCCGTTGATGAGAAATCTACGGTAACGACAGAGTTTGTATTTAGATGAAGTTTAGAGCCATCGGCTAGCGTCACGTTTTTCTGTTCGCCAACACCGGTTTGTACCTTTTGTGTTACCGCTGCGAATTCAGGGGTGCTATTTAGCCACGTGCGCTGAACCACTACCCCAACAGCAATTGCCATCACTAAGAATGTGGCCGCTATGCCCCAAACGGCAGTTTTAGACATGTTGCCCTTTTTCGACGACTGACGAGAGGTTGGCTGCGGAAATAAACCGCTCAATTCATTTAATACCGACATGTCGTCCCACAAGCTAGCGGCGTCGAGCAAAGCTTGACGATGCGCATTACTTTCCGACAACCAAGCGTCTAGCTCCGTCTTTTCGTCACTGTTTAAGCCGCGATCGAGACGGCTTATCCATAAGCATGCTTGCTCTTGGATATCTTCTTTGCTTGAAAACTGGCGAATATTATTCATGTTAACTACGGCTTATGTCCTGAGTCGCGTTAGCAGTGGCATGGGGGGATGCACTATCCTTTGACAGCTCGGCTAAGTACCTAGAGCACATCATTAAACCTTTGGCGACATGCTTCTCAACGGTGCTTTCGCTTAGCCCCACAAGCTCTGCAATCTCTTTTTGTCGCATGCCATATACTTTTTTCAGCAAAAATACGCGTTTTACATCAGCAGACAATGTATCCGTCGCTCGGCAAAAATGAATAAAACGCTCTTTGCTTTCTACATTTTTTTCTAAACTGTGACCTACAAGCTCATAAGGCAAAATATCCATGTCATCGAGCTGCTGCTTATTTTTGTTTTCAGCTTTCGCAACATGGTTCAGCGCTAGATTACGCGCTGTCTTGAGCATATAGGTACGCTCATACTGTATTTCTTGTTTTAACTCTGCTTCGTAGCTTTTAATAAAAGCTTCTTGCACGATATCTTCAATGTCGTCGGCGCCAACAATAGAACCTACCGCACGCATTAGCTTTGAGCGGTATTTTAAAAAGGTTTCAGCTACTGTCGACTTTCTCGTCATAATATTAAATGTTTTGTGTTTCGATTTGCTTACATTGGCATCAATAATGCCTGCTTTTTCGTTCTTTTTCACCCAATAAAATAAAAGGGGGCTAATGCCCCCTTAACTTTGAAACATTAAGTGAAAGTTTGGTTTATAGGTAATTGCTTACCTATTAAAAAGTGTAAACACCTCTTAGGTAGTAGAAGCCACCGTTAATACCAATTGGCGAGGTTGTTGGGTACAACGAACCTGCGATTCCGGCATACTGTGTATTCTCATCAGGGTATTCATCAAATGCGTTTTTCGCACCTACAGTTACAGTAAGTTGCTCTGTGAAATTGTATGCTACTTCAAGGTCAACTGTAATTTCTGAACCTACGTTATCAATCGGAAGTGCAGAATCTAAGTGGTCTTCGAAAATGCTACCGTAATAGTTCATACGTGCAAGGAAACGCCAGTCACCATTGGTGTGATTCGCTGTAGCACTGTAACGAACCGCTGGCAGGTTATCTTCCAGCATGCGAATACGCTCAGGTGAAATATTCTCTGATGCACGATCTACTTCTGTCGACGTCCAGTTGTAAGCAAGCGAGAACTTAGTTTCACCGCCCATCATTTCCATCGAGTAATTCGCAACAACATCAACACCTTCGGTGGTGGTGTCGAAGTCATTAGTAAAGAAGCTGATTTCAGAGAAGCTAGACGCATCGTTGATACCTTGCTCAAGCAGCGTGGCAATGTCTTCTTCAGTCAGCGCAATACCAGAGGCAGTACTGATACGGTCAGTCAGTTCGATGTTGTAGTAGTCTGCGGTAATGAATAGACCATTATCGAAATCGGCTACCACACCAAACGTGATACTTTCTGACTCTTCAGGCGTTAACTGCTCACCACCTTTAAGTTGAGACACTGGATCTGTCGGAGGCAGTGTTGCACGGTCAATAAGTTCACCACCTGTACCAAACGCGGTAGTTACGTTACGCACGTTGCTTTGACCAAGGGTAGGTGCTTTAAAGCCTGTTGAGAACGCACCACGGAAAGCGATGTTCTCAAGTGCTTGCCAACGGAAAGCAATCTTACCTTTCGTTGTGTCACCGAAATCAGAGAAGTCTTCATAACGTAGCGCACCGGCTAACATGAAGTTTTCAGTGATATACGCTTCTGCGTCAATGTACAGTGCGATGTTGTTGCGGGACACACGACCTTGGCTATTGGCCGCCAAGCCAGGGAAACCATTTGAGCCAATGCCAAAGCCTTGTGTCGCCAGCGGACCTATTTCATAAGAGGCAGTATCACCTGCAAAGCTCTCATAACTTTCGTTGCGATATTGGAAACCAGTTGCCACGAATAGTGGTTCATATAAACCAACATCAAACGGCTTAGTGAAATCAATATCAAGGGTTTGCTCAGACTGCGTATAGCGACCTGGGCTAAATTCTGTAGGTGTTTCTGGACCTAAAGACGGGTTGATGGTGTTGCTAATAGCAAAGTCAACTTCGTTTTGGCCAAGGTTCAAGCTCACGTCATACGTGATATCGTGGTCAAGTTCGCCTTTCGTACCAAAGACAAGTGACATGTCTGTAACCGTACCACCGAAACGAGGTGTGAAACCACCTGGCAGCATTTCGTTGAACGCCCAACAGTCAGGGTTGTTCTGAACTTCGTTAATATAACGCGGGTTCTCTAGTACGTTATCACCAACTACGATGTCGGTTGGACAGTTACCTGACATATCACCGGTTAAATCACCAACAAGCAATAGTTGCTCGCCATCGTCATTTGTACCACCATCGTTCACACCACCACGATTATGCGGATTACGGTAGTAGAAACCACCTTCAACTTCACGCTCGGCGTAGTTACCAAACATGTAAGCTTCTGAGGTAGCAGAAAGCTCAATACCTGCATTAGCGAAAAGTTTGATGTCGTGTTTAATTTCAGGTGAGCCCCAAATTTGCGCAGGGTCTGCAACAAAGGTGTTCCCTGCCGCTATCAATTCAGCAGCATCGGCACGCTGTACACTTCGAGATGTGTCATCTGCAGTGCGGTATTCAGCTGAAAGGTTAATAAAGCCTTTATCAGATAGCGGAAGACCTACGTTGCCCGACATCTGAATCATGTCGCCGTCGCCTTCGTAGTAAGAGCCGTAACGGGCTTCAAACGAACCGCCTTCTGATGCATCGTTAAGTACGAAGTTAATTACACCCGCAATCGCATCAGAACCGTATTGTGCTGCTGCACCATCACGAAGTACTTCCACTTGCTTTAATGCCGCTGCTGGGATAACAGAAATATCAGGACCTTGTGCACCGTCAGAAAGACCACCACCAAGGAAAGTGATAACCGCAGAACGGTGACGACGTTTACCATTTACAAGCACAAGCGTGTGGTCTGATGCCATACCGCGAAGGTTAGCAGGACGAACAAGCGTTGAAGCATCGTTGATCGGCTGGTCGTTTACGTTAAAAGACGGAACAACAGTCTGCATCATAGATACCATATCAGTGGCACCCTGCTGCTTAAACTCTTCGTCAGAAATAATGTCAATTGGCACCGCTGAGTCAGCGACCGAGCGTGGTGCTGCACGCGAACCAACTACCGCAATTTGTTCGAAATCTTCGGCTTTAGCACTCTCTTCAGCTTCTTGCGCATAAACAGGTGCAGCGGCCATTACTGAAAACGCAGCTGATGCGGCTAATACGCCACGCACGTTTTTGGTCAATAAAGACAAGGTTGTATTCATGGTGGTTTCCCGGAGTTTCTCTAAGACACCTTCATCGTTTTAAACACATTAAAAAAATGCTCAGAGTAGTTGTTATTTTTTACCTTCAACACTGACTCATTAGCGGTCAGATGGTGTTTTTTATAGAACGCAAGATATTAAAAAACAAACCTTTTTCGACAAAATAAAAATATTTTTTCACTCCGTAGAGGATTTTAATTTCTGACCTGTCTATATAATTTTTATGGGAATAAAAGTGCGGGATTTTTGGCGGGTTTTAATAAAAAAAGCCGACTATAAGCCGGCTTTTAAATCGTTTTTTACAAACCTAAAGATTTGTACATGGAAACAAGATTTACTCTGCTTCTTTGTACTTTGCAGCCGTTTCTTTAATAAGCGGTTGAAGCTCGTTTTGTTGGAACATTTCAATAATGATATCGCAACCGCCTACAAGCTCACCTTCAACCCATAGTTGCGGGAATGTCGGCCAGTTTGCATATTTTGGTAGTTCTGCGCGGATGTCTGGGTTTTGAAGAATATCTACATAAGCAAATGGTTCGCCACATGACATCAACGCTTGCGATGCTTGTGAAGAAAAGCCACAGCTAGGTAGTTTAGGAGAACCCTTCATATACAATAAAACTGGGTTTTCTTCGATTTGCTGCTTGATTCTATCTAGCGTTGATTGATTTTCAGTATTATCCATTTGATTCCTCTGAGCACAAAAGTGTATTCCCAGTTAGATGGGAATGCATGAATGATTTATCAAGGGAAAGGGTATCATAATTTTATGTTTAATTACCCATAGCTGAATTGATCTTTTCAACCTCTGGATCGTTATCTACCCATACATTGCAATACAAATTAGTGTCACATTTTAACTTTTGAAAAAAAATTCACATTTTTGTCATTGAGTTATAGGACTTTATCCCCACATTTGGGATATGCTTTAGCGTCTAAAGCAGTATATTGAACATAGAATTAATATGCACTTATTGAACAGGCGAAGATAAGTGGGCTTTAGACTACAATACTAAACCAACATGGAGACCGTCATGGCTTTTGAATTACCAGCATTACCATACGAACAAAATGCACTAGAACCGCATATTTCTGCTGAAACGCTTGAGTACCACTATGGCAAGCACCACGCTACTTATGTAACTAAGCTTAACGGCCTAGTTGAAGGTACTGACATGGAAAACAAAAGCCTAGAAGAAATCATCAAATCTTCTGATGGCGGTGTTTTCAATAACGCAGCGCAGGTATGGAACCACACGTTCTACTGGCACTGTCTAAGCCCGAATGGCGGCGGTGAGCCAACAGGCGCGCTAGCAGAAGCTATCAACGCGAAGTGGGGCTCATTTGCAGACTTCCAAGCAGCATTTAACGATAAAGCGGTTAACAACTTCGGTTCAAGCTGGACGTGGTTAGTTAAAACTGCAGACGGCAGCCTAGATATCGTTAACACAAGCAACGCGCAAACGCCTATTTCTGGCGACGACCTTACGCCAGTGCTTACTGTTGACCTTTGGGAACACGCTTACTACATCGACTACCGCAATGCGCGTCCTAAGTACCTAGAAAACTTCTGGGCGCTGGTTAACTGGGAATTCGCAAGCAGCAACTTTGCATAAGCCAAAGACTGAAGCGTTAAGCGCCTTGCGCTCTTAACAGCGTAAAGTATCAGTTATAAAAAGCCCCGCTTCCAAGCGGGGCTTTTTTGTGCACTGTTGTTCATTAAGTGACACTAAATTCTTATTAAAGTTGCATTTTTCATTAGACGAAAAGATTAAAAACTATACACAATAATTACTATCGTTTTCCCAAATACCTACTAAGCTGAAATTACGGGGTTCCGTATTTAAGGGGTATTCATGGGTATTTTTGAACACTATCAAAGTCGCTATGAAGAGCGAAAACAGGAAGAGTTCACCATTGGGGAGTTCCTTGAAATTTGTAAAGAGGATCAAACCGCCTATGCAAATGCAGCAGAACGTTTGTTACAAGCTATTGGTGAACCTGAATTAATCGACACTGCCAACGACCCGGCACTTAGCCGCATTTTCTCAAACCGCGTTATTTCTCGTTATCCAGCTTTTTCAGAATTCTATGGCATGGAAGAAGCCATAGAACAAATCGTTTCTTACCTTAAACACGCCGCACAAGGTCTTGAAGAGAAGAAACAAATTCTCTATTTGCTCGGCCCAGTGGGTGGCGGTAAATCGTCTCTGGCAGAGAGACTTAAAGAACTGATGCAACACGTACCTATTTACATGCTGAAAGGCTCGCCTGTTAACGACCATCCATTCTGTCTGTTTGATGTCAAAGAAGATGGCGACATTTTACAAAAAGAGTACGGCATTCCTAAGCGCTACTTAAAAACCATTATGTCGCCGTGGGCACGCAAACGCCTGCATGAATTCAATGGCGATATTACCCAGTTCAAGGTGGTTCGCGTTTATCCATCAGTGCTCGACCAGGTGGGTATCGCTAAAACCGAACCCGGTGACGAAAACAACCAAGATATTTCATCTTTGGTGGGTAAAGTTGATATTCGCCGCTTAGAACAATATGCACAAAACGACCCTGATGCTTACAGTTATTCAGGTTCACTATGTAAGGCCAATCAGGGCTTAATGGAATTTGTGGAGATGTTCAAAGCACCGATTAAAGTGCTGCATCCACTTTTAACTGCTACACAAGAGGGTAACTACAACCCAACAGAGGGCTTCTCTGCCCTTCCCTTCGATGGGCTTATACTTGCGCATTCAAACGAATCTGAGTGGCAATCGTTTAGAAACAATAAGAATAACGAAGCCTTCCTAGACCGTGTCTATATAGTAAAAGTACCGTACTGTTTGCGAGTACGTGAAGAAATTAAGATCTACAAAAAGTTACTAGACAGCAGCGAGCTTAACGGCGCGCCCTGTGCGCCAGACACGCTAGAGTGTTTAGCGCAGTTTACTGTGTTATCGCGCTTGAAAGAGCCAGAGAACTCCAGTCTATTTTCTAAAATGCGCGTGTATGATGGCGAGAGCCTGAAAGACACCGACCCGAAAGCCAAGTCTTATCAAGAGTACCGCGACTACGCCGGTGTCGATGAAGGCATGGAAGGGTTATCCACCCGCTTTGCATTTAAGATTCTCTCCAGGGTTTTTAACTTCGATCATCAAGAAGTGGCGGCAAACCCAGTCCATTTGTTTTATGTACTGGAGCGTCAAATTGAACGGGAGCAGTTCCCTCAAGAAACCGCTGATAAGTATTTGGAGTTTTTGAAAGGCTACCTCATTCCTCGCTACGTGGAATTCATTGGTAAAGAGATTCAAACGGCTTACTTAGAATCGTATTCTGAATATGGGCAAAACCTGTTTGACCGCTATGTAACCTATGCTGATTTCTGGATCCAAGACCAAGAGTATCGCGACCCAGAAACCGGACAGCTGTTCGACAGAGCGTCACTGAATGCTGAGTTAGAAAAAACAGAGAAGCCTGCAGGAATAAGTAATCCGAAAGACTTCCGTAACGAAATCGTTAACTTTGTTTTGAGAGCCCGTGCAAATAACGGCGGCAAAAACCCAGCATGGACCAGTTACGAGAAACTTCGCACCGTGATTGAGAAGAAAATGTTCTCTAACACGGAAGACTTACTGCCGGTTATTTCTTTCAACACCAAAGGCTCTGCAGAGGAGCAGAAAAAACACGACGACTTTGTAAATCGTATGACCGAGAAGGGATATACGCAAAAACAAGTTCGGTTGCTGTGTGAATGGTACCTGCGCGTACGTAAAGCGTCTTAGCGCTAAACGCATGTGGTGCTGAAGCGCGTGTAATGCGTGCTTCAGCACGGGTATTTGTAGTTCACAACAAGACAAGCAGGTGTGTATGGCGCATTTTATTGACCGAAGGTTAAACAGCAAAGGTAAGAGTACGGTAAACCGCCAGCGCTTTATAAAGCGTTACAAACAGCAGATAAAGCGCGCTGTTTCTGATGCAGTGGGTAAACGTTCTGTTACCGATTTAGATTCTGGCGAGCAAATTAGCATTCCAGCCAGAGATATCTCTGAACCTATTTTTCATACCGGCCGCGGCGGCAGTAGAGATATTGTCCACCCTGGCAACGACCAATTCACGGCGGGTGATAAAATTGATAGACCGCCAGGTGGCGGTGGCAAGGGCGCAGGCGAAGGCGACGCCAGCAATGAAGGCGAAGGCCAAGATGAGTTCGTATTTTCAATATCCAAAGACGAATATTTAGACCTACTTTTTGAAGATTTAGCGCTTCCCAATTTAAAGAAAAATCAATTTGATAAAGTCACCCAATACGAAACCTATCGCGCAGGTTATCAGACCGATGGCGTGCCAAGTAATTTAGATATTGTTCGCTCACTCAAAGGCTCTGTGGCAAGGCGTATTGCCTTAAGCGGAAGTGATAGAAAGAAACTGAGAGAGCTTGAAGAAAAACTTGCACTGCTTATAGAAGACAAGCACGACAATACGTTAGCCATAAATGCATTAAAAGAAGAAATTGAAGCACTTAAAGCCAAAATAGCCCGAGTGCCTTTTATTGATACTTTCGATTTGCGCTTTAAGAACTATGACAAGCGTCCGCTTCCCTCAAGCAAAGCCGTAATGTTTTGCTTAATGGATGTATCTGGCTCTATGGACCAAGCCACCAAAGACATGGCTAAACGGTTTTATATCTTGCTGTATCTCTTTTTGACGCGAACCTACGAAAATGTAGACGTGGTGTACATTCGTCATCACACGCAAGCAAAGGAAGTAGACGAGCACGAGTTTTTCTACTCTCAAGAAACCGGCGGCACTATTGTTTCAAGTGCATTGAAGCTAATGGATGAAGTCGTTCGCGAGCGCTACAGCGATGGAAACTGGAATATCTATGCAGCACAAGCGTCAGATGGCGATAACTGGGCTGATGACTCGCCACAGTGTCGTGACTTGCTTACCGCTAAACTGCTACCCGCAACCCGTTACTATGCCTATATAGAGATAACCGAGAGGCAGCACCAAAGTTTGTGGCGAGAATACGAGAAAGTGGCCGCCACTCACGACAACTTTGTATGTAAGCACATACAAACACAGGCTGACATCTATCCTGTGTTCAGAGAGCTATTCAAACGCTCTGAACAAGATGCGCAGCAAGGAGCCTAATATGACAACCGACGCTATGGCAAAAGAAAACAGCAAGCCTGAAACATCAAAACGCCACTTATTAAGCGATGGGCCCGACTGGACGTTTCCACTTATCGAAGAGTATGAGCAACATATCGATCGCATCGCCAAAAAATTTAAGTTAGACACCTATCCCAATCAAATTGAGGTGATCACCGCAGAGCAGATGATGGATGCTTACGCCAGCATCGGCATGCCGCTTAACTACACGCACTGGAGCTTTGGCAAAAAGTTTATTCAAACTGAGCAACAATACCGTCGTGGACAAATGGGGCTGGCTTACGAAATCGTCATTAACTCTGACCCCTGCATTGCGTATTTAATGGAAGAGAACACCATTACCATGCAAGCGCTCGTTATGGCTCATGCGTGCTACGGTCACAACTCATTCTTCAAAGGCAACTACTTATTTAAAACCTGGACCGATGCCAGCTCTATCATCGACTACCTGGTCTTTGCTAAAAACTACATTGCTAAATGCGAACAAAAATATGGATTTGATGAAGTCGAAAATATGCTCGACTCGTGCCACGCGCTAATGAATTACGGCGTTGACCGATACAAACGCCCGCAGAAAATTTCGTTACAAGAAGAGAAAAACAGACAAGAAGAGCGCGAGGCCTACCTGCAATCGCAAGTGAACGAGCTTTGGCGCACCCTGCCAAATAGCCCGCATAGCAAACACAAAGAAAAAATTCGTTTTCCACAAGAACCGCAAGAAAACCTGCTTTATTTTATTGAAAAAAACGCACCTTTACTTGAACCTTGGCAACGTGAAATTGTGCGTATTGTACGGAAAGTTTCGCAGTATTTTTATCCGCAAAAACAAACCCAAGTAATGAATGAAGGATGGGCCTGTTTTTGGCACTACCACATTCTAAATGAGATGTATGACGAGGGTTTGGTCAGCGACCGCTTCATGATGGAGTTTTTGCACAGTCATTCAAGCGTCGTTATGCAGCCAGAGTACAACAGCCCTTATTACTCTGGCATCAATCCGTATGCGTTAGGCTTTTCCATGTTCATGGATATTAAACGGGTGTGTCAGTCTCCCACTGAAGAAGACTATAAATATCTTCCAAGTATTGCGGGAAAAGACTGGCTTGAGACCGTGCATTTCGCCATGGAAAATTTTAAAGACGAAAGTTTTATCAGTCAGTTTTTATCGCCTAAAGTTATTCGCGACTTTAAGTTATTCGCCCTTGAAGATGACACCACCAAGCCCTTTATTGCGGTGAGCGCTATTCATGACGAAATGGGTTATCAAATTATTAAAGAGAAGCTGTCTGCTCAATACAATTTGAGTAATTTAGAACCCAACATTCAGGTACATAACGTTGATGTAAGAGGCGACCGTTCGCTTACTCTTCGCTATATTCCTCAGCGAGGAATTCCGCTAGGCGATTCAAAAGATGAAGTTATGCGCCACCTGCACAGGCTGTGGAAATTTGATGTACGTTTAGAGCAAGACAATGGTGATGATGGTATTGACGTGATATCAGAGTGTAAACGTGCACCGCAGGCGTAAGCCTGCGGTCAGCCATCAGAACAAGATTTTAAGCCGCCTTTGCACTTTCCATTTCTTTTCTGGAACACAGTAGCAGTGACAGTGCGCCTATTGCTGCAAAAACTGCTGCGGTAACGAACGTCTCATAAGCGTTAGTGCCTTGCTGCCACTGCTGCCCTGCCAAGTAGTTTCCAAATGCGCCACCTAATCCAAACGCTATACTGATGTATACCGCTTGCCCTCGGCTTTGATACGCCTTCGGCAGGAACTGGTGGATAAAATGCACCGATACTGCATGCGTTAAACCAAAGCTTAACGCATGAATAAGCTGACTCAACACAATCACCATAAAGGTATCAGCGAATGCCGCCATGACATACCAGCGAAGCCCTGTCAGTGCGATGCTCACAAACAATAAATTCCACACGCCAAACTGGCTAATCAGACGGCGGGCAATAAGAAATATCCCCACCTCGGCAAGTACCCCAAGCGCGATAAAGATGCCAGTTTGTTGGCCGCTGTAATCAAGGTCGCGCATGTAAAGTGCGAAAAATCCGTAATACGCACCAAAGCTAATTTGCAAGCACGCTGAAGCGAATATAAAGATGGCGAAAGGTTTTTGTTTGGCGTATTTCCAAATACTTCCCGCCGTAGACGTTTCAGGTGCAGCTTCTTTGGGCGCACGTATGAACAAGGTACTGATGAACAGTAACGCGAGTACGCCAATACTGGCGAGCACTGGCGTGTCGGTAGAAAAAATATCTAGGGCTTTACCCACACCTACCGTCAAACAAATAAAGCCAACGCTCCCCCATAGCCTTACCTGCCCATACGTGGCATTGGTTTTCGCCACCGTGTTCATCGTGATAACTTCAAGTTGAGGCAACACCGCTGTCCAGAACATCATCATTAACCCGAAAGCCAACGTAAGCCCCCAAAAACTGGTGAAGTAAAACACCGAACTGAAAGTTAGTACGGTGAGCAAGCAGCCTAAACGCATTACGCCAATGGCATTACCCGTTTTATCGGCCACGCCAGCCCACAAGCCTGGCCCTAAAATACGCGCTAGCGTTATAACAGCAAAAAGTTCACCGATTTCGGCAGAAGAAAATCTCCGCCCATCAAGGAAGATACCTAAATAAGGCACAAGCACGCCAAGCTGACCGAAGTAAAGCCAGTAGGTGATAGCAAGAATAAAGAGGCCGGTTTTGCTGCTTGCTGGGCTCGCCGCAGTATTGTTGGCATCGTTTAGGCCATTTGGTGACAATTCACATCTCCATATGCAAAAACGCCACTAGCGCAGAACCGGCAGTGGCGAATGATAAAATTAATTAGCGCAACATGCGCTCATGCTGCGTGTATCTTTAATCCGCGTTAACGTCGCAGTCTTGGCATTGCGGTCTTGCGATTTAAAAAACTGCTATGCCTGACCCGCAATTGGTTTCGTGGTCGACTGCACACCGGCATTTTGAGCGCGGTGGCGCAGCAGATGATCCATCAATACCAGTGCCAGCATGGCTTCGGCAATAGGTACAGCACGGATACCCACACACGGGTCGTGACGACCTTTGGTGACGATATCGATTTCCTCATTGTCTTTATTGATAGTTTTACCGGGAACCGAAATACTTGAGGTCGGCTTAAGCGCCATGTGTACTTCAATATCCTGACCGGTAGAGATGCCGCCTAGCACGCCACCTGCATGATTAGATGTGAATCCTTCGGGAGTAAGCGTATCGCGGTGTTCACTGCCTTTTTGATTAATAACATCAAAACCATCACCAATTTCCACGCCTTTCACTGCGTTAATTCCCATCATGGCGTGGGCGATTTCAGCATCTAGCCTATCGAAAACAGGCTCGCCTAGGCCTACAGGCACATTCTTCGCAACAACCGATACTTTCGCGCCAATGCTGTCGCCTGACTTTTTAAGGTCTCGCATGTACTCGTCCAGCGCGTCAAGCTTAGACTCATCAGGGCAGAAAAACGGGTTAGTGTTGGTTACATTGTGATCAACCTTATCTACCGTTACCGGCCCAAGCTGAGACAAATAGCCTAATACCTCAATACCGTGCACTTCTTTAAGGTACTTTTTCGCAATACCACCTGCAGCTACGCGAATAGCCGTTTCACGTGCAGACGAACGCCCACCACCGCGGTAGTCACGGCTTCCGTACTTTTGATCGTAGGTATAGTCAGCGTGGCCTGGACGAAAGCGGTCCTTGATATTGCCGTAATCTTGGCTTCGCTGATCTTTATTTTTAATCAATAAACCAATACTGGTGCCAGTAGTTTTACCTTCAAATACGCCAGATAAAATTTGTACTTCATCGTCTTCTCTTCGCGCCGTAGTATAACGAGAGGTGCCGGGCTTACGTCTGTCTAAATCAACCTGAAGATCTTCTTCTGTGATCTCAAGTCCTGGAGGGCAACCGTCTACCACACCGCCAATTGCAATGCCGTGGCTTTCACCAAACGTGGTTACAGTGAAAAGTTTTCCGAAGCTGTTACCTGACATAATTAACTGTTAATCCTTACTACTAAAATACTGTACTAATGTGTTTTTCTGAATTGCGAAAATACCTGAACCGCCATTTTCGAACTCAAGCCAAATGACTTCTAAGCCAGGGAACCTTTCGCTCATGTGCACTTCGCTATTTCCAACTTCAACGAATAACCAGCCACCGTCATTAAGGTAAGTTGGCGCCTCTTTAAGCATGATATCAACCAGTTCCAGACCGTCTTCACCTGCGGCAAGGGCAAGCTCAGGCTCGTGGTGATACTCTTCAGGCAAGTCAGCCATGTCCTCTGCGTCAACATAAGGCGGATTAGACACGATAAGGTCGTATTTCTGCCCTTCTAAACTTGAAAACAGGTTAGACTGAATGGGATAAACACGGTGACTAAGACCATGCTCCTGAATATTGATATCGGCCACTTCCAATGCATCTGTGCTGATATCAACGGCATCTACCTGCGCCTCTGGGTATGCATGAGCAAGCGCAATAGCAATACACGCGCCGCCCGTGCACATATCAAGAATACTGTTAGGCGTAGATTCTACAAATGGCGCAAACTCTTTTTGAATAAGTTCAGCAAATGGAGAGCGAGGAATGAGCACTCGCTCGTCTACGTAGAACGGCATACCGCAGAACCAGGCTTCGTTTGTGATATAAGGCAATGGCATGCGAGTTTGCACGCGCTTTAAAACAAGCTCTGCAATCTTCTCTCGCTCGCTTTTCGTTAAGCGAGACGTCATTACGCTGTCCCCAACTTGCTCCAATATAGGATGAGGCAAATGTAAGGCTTGCATAACTAGGCTTGTCGCTTCATCCCATGCATTGTCAGTACCATGACCAAAGTACAAGGCCGCATCGTTAAAACGGCTGGTTGCCCATCGTGTCATATCTAACAGGGTATGCAGATCTTCAATGGCTTCTTCAAGGTAAAACTTATCGGTCATGGCGTTTGGGTACATCAAAAATTTTAAAGCTGGTATCATACCCAAACTTCATACCGATTCACATAATTAACTACGTACCGAATCTTTCTATTCGTTATAATTTAGGCGTTTTGAATCGTTAAACTCGAGTGTATTTACCCAAGCTGTTGTTGATGAAAACCTTTAAAAAAGAACTCAAAGCATTAAAGAAGCAACTTTCTGAACCTCATCGCCATAAAAGTCAGGCGAGACAGGAAGGCGCCCGTAATGGAAATATGTCTACGAATACCGAGGAAGAGACCTTTTCATTTGCCGATGCAATGCAGGGAGTGACGCCTTTATCACAAGATAAAGTTGAGCCTGATAAGCAAGTTGAGTTATTTAAGAAGTCACAGCAGGTAAAAGGTAAACATCTAAAACACAGTAAGCAATTAGCGGCAAGCTTCGACTTTTCTGATATGTACCAGGCAGCGTTGCCGCAAGAAGGGCCCATGCGCTTTTGCCAAGAAGGTGAGTCTACGCATATTTTGAAGCAGCTGCGCCGTGGCGACTACTCGCCAGAAATGACGTTAGATTTACATGGCCTTACCCGAGAGATGGCAAAAGCCGAGCTTGCCGCACTTATTCACACGGCAAGAAAAGAACTGATAGATTGCGTGTGTGTAATGCATGGTTTTGGTCAGGGCGTGCTAAAAGCCGCCCTGCCCCATTACTTAGTTCAGCACCCACACGTACGTGCATTTCATCAAGCGCCCCTCGAATACGGTGGACAAGCAGCACTACTGGTACTCATCGACATACCGCTTCAAAACAACAAGCGTTAATTTGCGCCTGGACACTCATACATGGTGACTTATTTGTCTTCATCTGCACTGTTGTGCATAAACAAATAAGTGTAATACATCATCATCGCTACAATAATGCCTATACCGAGTAGTGAGCCCCATACTACGGGGTCTTTCATCATAGTCCACAACATAAGTAATCTCCTCTTCAACTAAGTAAATAGTAGAAGAGGCGTTAGATAGAGGATGTGATCCAGATCAAATTCGATTTCTAGTCGTTAGCTGTCGGCCTAATTATTTGATCCAGGTCAACATACAGTTAATACGAATCCACATATTCGTCGCGCCATCACAATTGGGGCTTTGCCATACTTAGTTGTAACGATTGAATATGTTCAGGTCTCCCTCATAACCAAGCAACGCCTCCGCATTACGGCACAGCTGCTCCATCGACTCACTAACTTGTATATCAAAATTGGGGGGTGTTGCTCGAAGACTGTGTTGAAAGATTTTGGCGTTTACATGGTTCGCAAGCAAAAGAAACCCCAAACATCCATACGTTCGCAGAAAGGGAAGTCGTGAGCAAAGTTGAGATGCGGCAGTATGTGTAATCGTTAAACTTTTATCGGGTATAGATAGAATTACCCACTTATCAAGTTTCTGACCCTCTCTTGCGATATTCCTAAACCACCCGTCGACAACGCTATCGTCGTATACATTGCTTGGTATATCGAATAGCACATTGTTGACGTTGAAAAAACGGTATTGATGCTGACTACCTACCATGGCTACCTCCTGTTATGCCTTCATTCAATTGATAGAGTGGAGCACTGAGCAAAGATCAGTTTTAACAGGGCGAGTTCGCCTAGTTAGGGCTGTTATGGCTATCGTCTGGCATTATTGAACTGATTAACATTGTGGGCCTGCAGACAAGCAAGTACTTTTTCACTCAACCACAGTGTTGCCTGAGCAGTGTCGTCAAAGTATTCGAATGCTAGTGTTGAAGATTCATAAACACGAGACCAAAACTTCTTTTGCATTGCCACACCTTCTGGTTCATGAAGCACCACTGCCGTGGCGATTAGTCCCAATGCTACGGCTTTACTAACAATTTCTTGCCCAGCGTTAGTAGCCTCCATGGGCGCAAGTGCTAGACCATGCACATTTACTAAGCTTCCCCAACACGGTGTATCAATATTCTTTCTTTGTGCGCCAACCACACGCTCATACTTTTGCATGAACTCAAGATTAAACGGACCTACTAAGTCTATATGTAGAATATTTTGCTCTGCTTGAAAATGAGCGTGAACTTCTCCATGCGCACTAAACTTGTCTATATCCATACGTTCCTCCACTTGAAAAGTATAGAACAAGATTAGGGCCAGATAAATTTGTTGCATATTGAGGGATAGAATTAATTCACAAAAAGGTATTGCAAATCATTCTCATTTACACTATCTTGTAAATGCCTGTTCGACGTTGGGTAAAAAACGGTCTTGGCTTAGCGTCGCTGAGGGATAGACGCCCGTCTATCCCTCAATTTTTTTCTTCAATATATTTTTCTACTTATTTTAATCAACGTTCATAGACGCATAAAAAAAGCGACTATCACGTCGCTTTTTCTCGCTTCTTTAATTTAGCTAAACAGCTTCATAAACCAACCTTTTTGAAGATCTTCCTCGCAGGTTTTAAGTTGCGTAGCATAGCGCAGCGAGCGCGCTTTAACTTTTGACGCCACTTTCTTCAGCCACGGCTTTCTATCATAGCTTCTGCGTTTGTACCCGCCCCATCCTTCGTGATAGTTAAGGTATTGCGCGTAGGCGTCCCATTTAGAAATACCGTTCACTTTTTGCGACTTGTAAATAAACCATCCCATAAAGTCGATAGCGTCCTCGAAATCATCACGATCCGCACCACTGTTATCTGTTTCTCTCATATAGTCAGACCAGGTAGGTGTTTTCGCTTGTGAATAGCCATAAGCCGAACTAACACGCCCCCAAGGAATAAGCCCGAAGAAAACGTAATCACGCGGTGGAAGCGCATCGTGGCGGAAGGAACTTTCTTGATACATCATGGCCATTGGAACATGTATAGGCACACCCCATTTATCGCGGGCATCAGCAGCTGCATCATACCAATCGTCCTTTTCGTAGAATATTTCGCATAAATTACTGATGTCTTTAGGAGGCGTAGTTGCACACCCAGCGATAAACAGCGGAAAAAGAACGATGAGAGTTGATAAAAAAACAACCAATTTTTTGAACTTTTGGTTCATAGCTTGTCTTAACTAATGTTCTAGTAAAATGTGTGTTTCCCTGGAACCCTTCGATGCCTGACCTATGTCAGGCATTTTTTTTTGCTGGGGCCTCAGCGAAATAATCACGAATAAATGTATCAAAGTCTTTAACATCAGCAGCTTCTATTTCTTTTTGAGCAGCAAACGACACGTCAGCTTGGGCAGCAAAACCAGCAGCATCCGTATCCGTGTATTCAAAAGACTTCATCTCAGCTTGATAAGCTTGTGCCAGTTCTAAGCCCAACACGCCATTATCTTTGTCACTTTCTAGCAAAGTAGCAAGTAGTTTACCTGACGGTGTTAGCGCCGGATCCGCCACTTTTTCAGCCTCGACGTTCACCGCTTGTGTATAACGCGACGTATCATTGGCTAAATCGAGTAATTCGGCCGCTTGCTCGAAGGACTTAAACAGAGAGGCACACCATTTAGGTAGTGAAATATTTTCTCCGCCATTTTGCAGGAGCAAATCAGGGTTTCGCCCTTCTAACACTACTTTATTCATATTCTCTTTAGCTTCTTTAAGCTGCGCTTCGTCAAGTTCTGCACTTGGCATTAGTAAGCACGCCACTAAGAACACATCTAAGAAATCGAATTGCGTCTGTGAAATACCAATTGCCGAAAATGGATTTACATCTAGAGCGCGCACTTCAATGTAGCTGATACCGCGTCTAACCAAAGCGTCTGTTGGCTTTTCCATTGACTGAGTGGGCTGCTTAGGGCGTATAGGCGAGTACAGTTCATTTTCAATTTGAATGATGTTGCGACTTAACTGTTGATAATTGCCCTCTTCGCCTGCAGCAAACTGGCTGAACCGGGATGACGGCGTATTCATCGCATCGCGCAGCAAGGTGACATAGTTGTCTAGCTTGTTGTAACAAATCTTAAGCGACGATTGCTCTGCACTTGTGTAGCCTAAATCACTCATGCGAAGTGATGTCGCGTATGGCATGTATACCGTGCCCTTACCTACCTTTTTAAAAGGTAACGCATGCTGCTTTCCTTTTAAAAACGATCCACATAATGCAGGGGATGCACCGTACAAATAAGGAATAAGCCAACACAACCTGCGGTAGTTGCGGATAAGCCCAAAATAATCGGCTGAAGTCTGCTCTTGAGAATGTTCTTTTCCGTTCAGTTCAGCCCATAGCTTCCAAAACGTTTCGGGAAGAGAAAAGTTGAAATGCACGCCAGCAATTGCCTGCATCATACTGCCGTAGCGGTTTTTAAGACCAATGCGATATACACGCTTCATCTTGCCCACATTTGACTCACCAAAATAGGCGATGGGAATGTGCGCTTCATCATCTATAAAGCATGGCATACTTAGCGGCCATATTTGCTCTTCACCAATATTATCAATAACGAATTTATGGATATCTTTTAACTGAGAAATCGTTTTGGCAGCACTGTTTTCTGGCGGCGTAATGAATTCAAGCAACGATTCAGAAAAGTCTGTGGTGATTGAATCATGGGTTAGCGCAGATCCCAGCGGTTTAGGATGGGGTGTTTGTGCCAACGTACCGTTCGGGTTTATACGAAGGGCTTCGCGCTCAACGCCGCGCTTAATATCTTTTAGCGCAGCGAGAAATTCGGGTGACTTAAGCGCAGCAATGCGCGCTTCAAAACGGGATGAGTCTACAGTCAAAATGGTGGTCCGTTATGTCAATATAGCCCCCTGTTATGGGGGGCAATAATGTAAATTCAACAAAATCAATCTATCAGTTTAACGTTTCTCGGGTATTACTCTCTACTGATAACTCGATAATTGGCATCGATAGCGCGTTTAACTGAGGCAAAATTTTAGCTTTATCGCCTACTACAATAATTTGCATCTTATCAAGATTCAAATATTGCTTTGCCAAGGTATCCATCGTTTTCTTATCAATATTGTTGATAATAGCAAGCTGCTCTTCACGATAGCCTTTATCAAGACCATAGCTAAGCAATTGCCTTAAAAAGCGCGCTTTACTGGTAGGTGTTTCAAATTCAAGTGCGTCGCTTAACGTAAAGGCATTGCGCATGAACGCAATTTCTTCCTCGGTTACACCTTCAGTGCGGTAGCGATTAATCTCTTTTAAAATTTCAGCGATACCTTCACCTGTGTTAGCAGCAGTGAGGTCGGTACTTGCTTCAAACCAACCAAGGGTTTTGCCACCAACGAAACCACTATTTGCTCCATAGGTGAAGCCTTTATCTTCTCGAAGGTTCAGATTTATGCGGCTATTAAATGCTCCCCCTAATGGGAAGTTCATAAGGCGAGACTTAAAGTGATCGCCTGTCGCATCAAAAGGTAAACTTCTATCAACAATAAATACTACCGACTGAACCGCTTCTGGGCTATCCACTAGGAAAATTTGGTTTTCTTCGTACTTGGGAAAGTCGCTGTAATCAGCAAATTCATAGGTATTCCCCTTCCACTGACCAATAAAGTCTAGTGTATTCACCATGTCTTTTTTCAGTAAGTTACCAACAACGACGATACTCGCTTTATCTGGCGAATAGTAATTGGCATAAAACGTTTTAACATCTTCCAACGTGATATTCTGCACAGTTTGCAGCGTGCCTTCATCCGGCAGGCTCACGCGGTTATCTTCACCAAAAAGAACGAGGTCACGCGCGCGGCGAGCTAAGCTAGACGGCGTTTTCGCTTGTTGCTGCAAGCCTTGTACAACACGCTCTTTCATGCGGTCGAAATCTTCTTGAGTGAACGCAGGGTTGAACAGCTTTTCTTTTAACAGCGCTAGGGTTTCATCTAAATGCTTGGTTAAAGTAGACACGTAAACCTGTGAGTATCTACCTGCAGTACTAAATCGGATAGCGCTACCCAGTTTTGCAAGTTCGCTAGCTAATTCTTCATTGCTGTAATGCTTTGTAGTTTCATTCATAAGTAACGCGGTTAAGTAGGCCGTACCCGCTTTACCTTCAGGGTCTAGCAACATGCCGCCATCCATACCTAATGTAAGCGTTACCGTTGGCGTTTCGGTGCTGGTTACGCCAAGTATTTCAATGCCGTTAGCAAGTTCAGATTCCCAATAATCAGGAACTTCCACAACCGGTGCCTCACCGGCTTTCGGCATTACGCTTCTATCAAAGCTAGGGGCGGTATTGGTAGATAGGGCACTGGAAAAGGCTTCGTCATCAGACACATCTACCGTATCGATTTCAATATTTCTCACCGGACGTTCAAAGGTCTGCTTAGCCGCAGCGAGCTGAACCTGCCCTTTGGGCACCACGCTTAATACAACGCTATTGGCGTCTTTAATATATTTATTGTAAACACGCATAACGTCTTCAGCAGTTACGGCGTTGTAGCGCGCAATATCTTCGGCAATCAAATCTGGCGTTTGGTAAAAGGTTTCGTTAGCGGCGAGGGCTGACACTTTGCCAGACACACTTTGTAAGCCAAATACCGTACGCGCTTCAATTTGTCCTTTTGTACGCGCTAAATCATCTGCCGTTACACCACGTGTCTCAAACTCTTTTAGGGTTTCATTCAGTACGTTCTGGAGAGTAGAAAGTGAGGTAATTTTTGCAGGGTTAGCCAAAGCGAGTAGCTGGAACTCACAGGCAAGTTCGCGGCAAGGGTGAGACACCACGGCTTGCACCGCCATGCCTTCTTTCACTAGGTTTTTGTAAAACAGAGAGGTTTTTCCACCGCCTAAAATCTCGGCCAATACGTCCAGTGGCGCTTCGTCTTCATGGCGACCATACACAGTAGGGTAAGTTATTTGCAGAAGTGGAAGATGAACTTTATCTTCTAACGTTACATAACGGGTTTCGTCTAACGTTACTGGCTGAGGCTCGGGCTCTTCTACTTTCGGGCCTGTTGGGATTTCACCAAAGTATTTATTCACCCACGCTTTGGTTTTGGCTACGTCGATATCGCCACCAATAGTAAGGACCGCATTGTTCGGGCCATACCAGCGTTTAAAAAAGGCTTTTAGGTCATTGACGTCAACGCGGTCTAAATCTTCTACATAGCCGATTGTCATCCACGAGTATGGATGCCCTTCTGGGTATAGCGCTTCACCATTAAGCTCGAAACGCAATCCATAAGGCTGGTTATCCACCCGTTGGGCACGCTCGTTTTTAACCGTTTCTCTTTGGTTTTCAAACTTCGTTTGGTCTACGGCCTCTAACAGATAGCCCATTCTGTCAGATTCTAACCAAAGAACTTTTTCCAGTTGGTTAGCCGGTACGGTTTCAAAATAGTTTGTGCGATCGGTATTGGTTGTGCCGTTTAAGTTACCGCCCGATTCTGTAATCACCTTGAAATGCTGCTCATCGGCAACGTGTTTTGAGCCTTGAAACATCATGTGTTCAAAAAAGTGAGCAAACCCTGACTTACCTACCTCTTCTCGCGCAGAGCCAACGTGATAGGTAACGTCAACATGAACCAGTGGATCAGAATGGTCTTCGTGGAGAATGACGGTAAGTCCGTTTTCTAATGTGTACTTTTCGTAAGGAATAGACACGGTGTTCGACGAATCAGCTACTGTGTTTAGTTGGTTATTCGTCTTCTCTTCCTGTACGTGCTGACACGCTGTTACTGCAATGACGCCTATGGTCATAACGAAGGTACGTAGGGTCAGTTTTCCTGACATGATGATTCCTTTTAAATTACTACACATTCTTCACTCTGCCTTTTCACTCTATATTCACTGAGTGGTACTTGGCTTATTGGGTGAAAACAGAGGTTGCTATCTCTATAGCGCAAGCGAATTTTCGAAGACTACCAGACTTTTTAGCGCTTTACTTGCTTCGACTTTGCTATGATTGTATTAATTTGTGTATTTCTGAAATACACTTACACTTCATAGTCTTTTGTAAAATAGGCTTTAGCCAGTTGAATTCGCTAAGTGGTACGAATGAACTGACAAACGGTTTCCATTTGGAATAGAAATAGCCCAATAGAAGTTGCGAAATAAAAAGGATAGTTGCATGGATCAGTCAACAACAGTAGTCGATATTGATTTTGGAATGTCACAGCTAAGTGGTAACAAAAAACTGTTGTTCACCCTACTTGGTAAGTTTACGGACGAATACCGTTCTCTTGATGCTGACTTGCAGGCGCATGTTGCTAAGGGTGATTTTAATGAGGCTTACTCTCTTGTTCACACACTAAAAGGCGTGACAGGAAACCTAGGGCTTTTTGCTTTGCACAATGCGAGCAAGCCTGTAGAAAGCGGCTTTAGAAACGACAAACGCGTTGCTGAACAATACCCTGCTTTTATCGCAGTACTTGATGAAACCATTGCTGCGGTTGATGCGTTGATCAAAGAGCCAGAAGTCACAGCTTCTGCCCCGGCACCGGCGAATGGAGCAGCAGCTGAGCAAGCGCGAAAACAGTTAATGACAGCGCTGAAAGCGAGCGAGTTTATCGCCCAGGACAAACTGGATGAATGGCTAGATGCCCTTGCCCTACCTCAAGAAAAGCGCTCAGCTATTATCGATGCGGTAGACGAACTTGACTATGAAGAAGCCATATCAGAGTTAGAAAATAGCTAGTGCAGCCGATCCCCGTTCTCTTTGAAAATACAGACCTCATTATTGTTAACAAACCTATTGGTATTGCTATGCACGATGCCACTAATGAGGCAGATGTTAGAGAAAATATTGCCAAAAACGGCGAGCCAGAAAAAATAGACGGCATTGTCACCCGATTAAAAAAGCAGTTAGCCGAAACAGAACTGCATCTATGCCACCGCTTAGATACGGGCACGTCGGGCTGCTTGTGTCTTGCTAAAAATGCAGCTGTAGCCGGAGAAATTGGCGAGCTTTTCTCATCACGACGTGTGAGCAAATACTACTTGGCGCTAAGTGATCACAAGCCTAAAAAGAAACAAGGCATGATAATGGGCGATATGAAAAATCGTCGAGGCGGCCAGCGGATTTTGCTAAAAACCACAGAAAACCCGGCTATCACTCAGTTTTTCAGTAGCGCGGCTAAGCCCGGTACCCGAGGGTTTATCGTTAAGCCTCACTCGGGGAAAACCCATCAAATTCGTGTGGCGCTTAAAAGCATTGGCGCACCTATTTTGGGTGATACACTTTATGGTGGTGAGGCATCAGACAGGCTGTATCTTCATGCATGGCATTTGCGCCTTCCTTTGTCTTCTGGTGAATTATCGGTTACTGCACCTTTCGATACCGGTAAAGTAATAAACGAAGACGACGTGCAGGCCTGGTATAACGGGCTTAATGCGCCTGAGACTTATCCATGGCCTTCCCTGCCCGCACGCTATATGCCGGCGCAATAAGGAAAAGTGCGATAGGCCTGATAAGTGTCGATGACCATAATAAAATAGAACGACATTGAGTGTTTAATAGGTGCTAATGGGTAAACTACATATAGTTGGCGGCGGTGCCATAGGAAGCCTAATTGCTGCGAGCGCCCAGAAAAATGGCGTGCCGTATGACTGCTACCCCAGAGACATGAAAACCATGCCCTCTTGCGCACACTGGCAAAACGGCCAAACCACTGCGCTAAAACCTGCGAAGTCTTCACCTATCGTGTTACCTAAAAGTGATGTGCTGATATTCCCCTTAAAAGTATATCAACTTAAAGCAGCCCTATTGCAATGGCTTCCCTATCTCACACAACAGCCTACCGTTGTGCTGCTTCACAACGGTATGGGCGGGCTTGAGGTCGCAAGACATTTACTTGGCGGCGATTATCCGCTGCTTCTTGCTACAACCAGTCATGGCTCGTTAAAAGTAAGCGCGTCGAGCGGCGATTTTCATGTTAAGTATACTGGCGTTGGCGCAACGCAAATTGGCGCGCCAAATGTAAATAAACCATCACCTCAAACATTGGCCGCCCTCTCACAAATAGCGCCACAGCTAGCCAGCGCAATTGCGACGTTAGACAACGCACTTCCGCCGGTGCAATACCAAAATAATATTCTAAGAGCATTGTGGACGAAGCTTTCCGTTAATGCCGTGATTAACCCACTAACGGCGCTTCACAATATCCAAAATAAGCACATTGCTAAGCCTGAATTTGAACAAAGCCGTATTTCAATTTGCAATGAGTTTACTCAGGTAGCGAATGCTTACGGGCTAGATTTTGATGCACTGTCAGTTCATGAAAATGTGCTGTCTGTAGCCAAGGCGACCGGAGAAAACTACTCAAGTATGCATCAGGATGTTGCTCACGGTAGACAAACAGAAATAGACGCCATCAACGGTTACATTGTAGATATGGCAACAAAAAAGGGTATTCCCGTTCCCGAGAATACCCTTTTAGTAGAGCGTGTTAAGGCGCTGAAGCTTTAACAGCGCCGAGCACCTAAATCACGCAATGTAAGGATTAAGATTATTCTTGTTCACCCGCTTCTTGCGCGTCTTTTGGCGCCTGAGGCTTCATGTGTGGGAACAAGATAACATCTTTAATTGTTGAGCTATCAGTAAATAGCATAGCTAGACGGTCAATCCCGATGCCTTCACCCGCCGTTGGCGGCAAACCATATTCAAGCGCGCGAATGTAATCATCGTCGAAGTGCATGGCTTCATCGTCACCAGCGTCTTTCTCTTCAACCTGCTTCGCAAAACGTTCCGCCTGATCTTCCGGGTCGTTAAGCTCGCTAAAGCCATTCGCTAATTCACGTCCACCTACAAAGAACTCGAAGCGGTCGGTAATGAATGGGTTGTTGTCGTTACGGCGCGCAAGCGGCGATACTTCCCACGGATATTCTGTAATAAACGTAGGTTGAATAAGCTTCTCTTCCGCGGTCGCTTCGAAGATTTCGCAAAGGTACTTACCCGCACCCCAAATGCCGTCAACTTCAGGCTCTTTGATGTGAAGCTGTTTCGCCATTGCTTTAAGCGCGTCAAGGTTCGCCTCTGGGTCGCGGATAGCTTCTTCGTTAGCTTCTGGCCAGTACTTAAGAATAGCTTCGCCCATGCTTAAGCGGTCAAACGGCTTACCAAAATCGTATTCAACTTCAGACGTTACGTTACCTTCAGCGTCTTTAGTTGTGTTTTTGATAATGCTTGTACCAAGAATATCTTCTGCCAGCGTGCGCAGCATATCTTCGGTAAGGTTCATCAGGTCGTTGTAGTCTGCATACGCTTGATAGAACTCAAGCATAGTAAACTCTGGGTTGTGACGGGTTGATAAGCCTTCATTACGGAAGTTACGGTTAATTTCGAACACACGCTCAAAACCACCAACCACTAGGCGCTTAAGATAAAGCTCTGGTGCAATACGCAGGTACATATCGATGTCTAACGCATTGTGGTGAGTCACAAACGGCTTCGCCGTCGCGCCGCCAGGAATAACCTGAAGCATCGGTGTTTCTACTTCAAGGTAGTCACGATCGGTAAGATAATTGCGAATACCGTTTACGATCTTGCTACGGATCATGAACGTTTTGCGCGTTTGTTCACTTGTGATCAAATCAACGTAGCGCTGGCGATATTTCGTTTCCTGGTCACTCAAACCGTGGAATTTTTCTGGCAATGGACGAAGTGCTTTGGTTAGCAACTCGTATTGCTCCATGTTCACGTAAAGGTCGCCTTTACCTGACTTATGCAGGTCACCCGCCACGCCAATAATGTCGCCAATATCTAGTGCGCCATATTTTGCTTTAAGGGCTTTTTGCGTGTCTTTATCTGCGTATGCCTGAATGCGGCCAGTCATATCTTGAAGCAACATGAAAGGACCACGCTTTGCCATAATACGGCCAGCGATGCTTACTTTGTTACCCTGCTCTTGTAGCGTTTCTTTGTCGAATTCACCGAACTTAGCTTGAAGCTCATCCGCATAGTTTTCGCGACGGAAGCTGTTTGGGAAACCGTTTGCACGGCACTGCTCGCGAATAGCGCTTAGCTTAGCACGGCGCTCTGCAATCAATTTGTTATCGTCTGTTTGTTGGTCAGTCATAACCTTTCACTTCGTTGTTCGGTTTACAGCCCGGATTTCAGGCTGGCTTCAATAAATTTGTCCAAGTCGCCATCCAGCACGGCTTGAGTGTTGCGTGTTTCCACGCCAGTACGCAAATCTTTAATGCGGGAGTCGTCCAAAACGTAAGAGCGTATTTGACTTCCCCAGCCGATATCAGACTTGCTGTCTTCCATCGCTTGTTTTTCAGCGTTTTGTTTTTGCAGTTCAAACTCATAAAGTTTGGCTTTTAACTGCTTCATCGCCTGATCTTTGTTTTTGTGCTGCGAGCGGTCGTTCTGACACTGCACCACAATGCCCGTAGGTTCATGGGTAATACGTACCGCTGAATCTGTTCTGTTTACGTGCTGGCCACCCGCGCCCGATGCGCGATAGGTGTCTATACGTAAATCAGACGGGTTGATTTCAATATCGATGTCGTCATCAATTTCAGGATATACAAACGCAGATGAAAACGACGTATGACGGCGGTTGCCCGAGTCAAACGGCGATTTACGTACTAAGCGGTGTACGCCTGTTTCTGTGCGTAGCCAGCCAAACGCATATTCGCCCTGAACGCGCAGCGTAGCACTTTTAATGCCCGCGACTTCGCCTTCCGACACTTCAATAAGTTCCGTTTTGAAACCGTGCGCTTCGCCCCAACGCAAATACATGCGCAGCAGCATGTTGGCCCAATCTTGTGCTTCTGTACCACCAGAGCCCGACTGAATATCAATATAACAGTCGTTTTCGTCGTTAGGGCCAGAAAACATGCGGCGAAACTCAAGCACTTCTAGCTGCTCAATTAAGCCTTCAAGCTCACTTTGGGCCTCAACGAAGGTATCTTCATCTTCGGCTTCAACGGCCAATTCAACGAGACCTTCAACGTCTTCAGTTCCCTGATCGAGCTTGTGGATCGTCTCTACGATTTGCTCTAGGGTGACTTTTTCTTTGCCAAGGGCCTGCGCTCTGTCTGGCTCGTTCCAAACGTCAGGACTTTCTAACTCTCGGCTAACTTCTTCTAAACGCTCTGACTTTGCATCAAAGTCAAAGATACCCCCTAAGCGCTTCAGTGCGCTCGCGGATATCTTTTATCGCATTCATAACGGGGTTTATTTCAAACATAGTCCGCTTATTTCGTTAAAAATTTAAGACCGCGGATAGTACCGAATTTGAAGGAATTTTGATAGGGGTTGGCGCAAATATTGCGACACTGGGCTTGTGCTAATTTTCGTATGGATTTTAAGCACCTTCGTTGAAGCGAGTATTTTCACCGTTCAATGGCGCGCACATACTGTTGGGTAGGCTGTCTTAGCCCATACAAATAGAGTAAATGTTTGAAAAAGCAGCCTTCAGCTGCACTAGTTTGGAGCATTATTGCTTATTGTCGCGTGCGTTTAGTGTGCGAATTGATTGGAAAATCTTTTAGGAAAAGTATGTCGTTCAATAATTTGTCTTATGCCGTTATCGGCGTACTTCTCGGTCTTTTTGTATTGGCCTTGGGCCAACTCGTCGATTGCCAGAACCTTGCCGGGGCGACGATGGCGTTGCAGTGCCCCAACGGCACGCCCATTTCTAAATTGTGGCTTGCCACGTCAATGTTAATAGCGGGAAGCGGAATTTTCACTTGGCTATATCGCAATCGTAAATATTAACCGTAAAGTGCAGAAATGACTCGGTGAGTATCGACGGTGTTAACACATCACTGCGTATAGCTGTTACGTAATGAGTCTAACTGCTGACTGACGAAAGTAAGCTTTAGAACGAACAACACGTTTTAAGTGCTGTTCGTTCTGGTAAAAAAAGAGCCATGCTCACTTTTAATGGATTGCCCCTTTTTCCTGAGCAAAGTGTTTTTTACACACCCGCTGGAATTTCCGGCTATTTAGCAAAAGAATAATCTGTGTAGCCCTTCTCACCACCACCAAATAACGTATCGGGGTTGTGCTCATTCAGCGGTACATTATTCGCCAGTCTGTAGGTTAAATCTGGGTTCGCCACGAAAGGTCGACCAAAACCAATCATATCTGCCCATCCTTCAGTTAAAGCTTTTTCGGCACGCTCTGTGTCGTACTTTCCGGCATAAATAAGCAGACCGCTATAGGCTTCACGAATAGCCATCTTGAATGATATTGGCATTTGCGGCGCATCATCCCAGTCGGCTTCAGCAATATGCATATAGCCAATCTTGAATCTATTAAGCATGGAAGCAATAGCAAGATAGGTCTCTTCGGGATTGTCGTCGACCGTCCCGTTTAATGTTGTTAGGGGCGCCAAACGTACACCTACTTTATCAGCGCCAATTTCCTCAGACACGGCCTGCACCACTTCTTTCAAGAATCGAATGCGGTTCTGTACACTTCCGCCGTATTCATCAGTTCTTGTATTACTTTGAGAATCAATAAACTGGTTAAGCAAGTAACCATTAGCCGAATGCAACTCAATGCCATCAAATCCGGCATCTACGGCATTGCGCGCCGCAACGCGATACTCTTCCACCACGGCTTTTATATCTTCAATGCTCATTTCTCGGGGCATGACCGACTCAACAAAGCCAGGGTTGTCGCCTTCATCAACAAATACTTTTACGCCTTTTGCTTGAATCGCCGATGCGCTAATTGGCTGCTGCCCCTCTGTATTTGAAGGATGGGATACGCGGCCCACGTGCCAAAGCTGCGCAAACATCACACCACCCGCTTCATGGACTTTATCTGTTACCAACTTCCAGCCATCGATTTGCGCCTTGGTATAAATACCCGGCGTCCACGCATAACCCTTACCGAGTGCCGAAATTTGTGTGCCTTCACTCACAATAAGCCCTGCACTTGCGCGCTGAGCGTAATATTCAGCCATAAGGGTGTTGGGCACATCTCCCGGCTGTGTTGAGCGGGAGCGGGTCATTGGCGGCATAACAACCCGATTGTTCAGCGTTTTTCCAGCCAGCGATAGGCTTTCAAATAATTTCATAATACGATCCTTTGAACTTTATTCTTGCAATTTACACGTTTAGATAACGGTAAATATAAGGCCCTATAGCTGGCTTAGAACCCGTACTTTTAACAAAGCACTTTTGCATTTTTCACAAGAGTACCGGTGTATTTCGACGACGTTATCCCAAATTTCATGCATCTCCTCTTGACGCAGAAAAAATTAAGCTTACACTTGTGCGCTGAATTAGCGTACAAGTGTAAGCTAAAATATTTTCATCCTTTTTGTATTTAAGATATTCCGACGAAATACAGGTGTGATTTCTACATTGAGACTATTACTAGATAAATTCACTGATCGCATTTTTCACCATGCCTCTTGGAAGGGCTACTGGGAAGTGCTGATGCAGCAAGTTAGACCCGCGTGGCGCGATGGGTATTTCAGAGCTAGGGTCGTGACCGTAAAAAAACTGAGCACGGATATGCTCGAGGTGTTACTTATACCAGAGAGGTCTTGGCCAACGCATGTTGCAGGGCAACATATCGCATTAACCATAGAAATTAATGGCAGGCTCACCACTCGCGTGTTTACCATAGCGAGTGGTGCTAACACCCGACAAAAAGAAAAGCAGATTCGTCTTGTAACCAAGGTTAAAACTCAGGGCGCATTAACACCTTATCTTCACTCTTGTGTGCCTAATCAATGGGTAAATATCTCAGCCCCTATGGGGGAATTTATCTGGCCGAAGGTTGAAAAGCCCCTACTTATGATAGCGGGCGGCTCGGGTATAACTCCTTTCATTGCCATGCTTGACGATGCCGTCAACAACGCGCAGCTAAACCATACACCGGTACACTTACTTTATTTTGCTAAGCCGGACGAGCATGTATTACTCAATGAATTATCAGCGTTCAGTCAGCGCTGTGAGCACTTCACCTATGATATTTTGAGCAAGCAAAAAGACGGAGACGTAGAAGCGCATCTTTGTAACTTTGCCAATGCACACTGGTTAGTGTGTGGTCCACATGCCATGTTCGAGCAAGTTGAAAGTTATGCAAATACGATCAACGTCCCTGTTTCGAGCGAGCACTTCGCTGCGCTTCCTGTCCTAATCAGTTCTAGTCTTAGCCAAAGTGAAACCTTTTCCTTGGTACACAACGGCCAATCTTTAACTGTCGACAATCAGCAAACCCTACTTATACAACTTCAGCAAGCAGAACAACCTGTGACTTATGGCTGTGGCATGGGAATTTGTCATCAATGCCAATGTGTTAAGAAACGGGGCGTAGTGAGAGATACCCGCACGGGTGAGCTTTCAGATAGCGCAGAGCAACTTATTCAGCTGTGTGTATCACAAGCCGTTACTGATTTGGAGATTCAACTATGAACACCAGCGTTGCAATAGACAACCAACACCGTGAAGAAGCCATCGAACAGGCGCATTCTCCGATAAGTGAAACCAAAGCTATTCGGTCAACGAGCACTAAAGAGAAACCGAACTACGAGTTACTTGCCGCTCAGCTTGATGAAATTAAAGCTGACATTAAACGAAAAGTGGGTGCTGAAGATGCGGCCTATATCCGACGTATTATTCTTGTTCAGCGAATTTGCGAGTGGAGCGGACGGATACTTTTAATGTTGGGGTTCATTCAACCGCTGCTCTGGGTTGCCGGCGTATTGAGTTTAGCTACAGCAAAAATTCTCGATAATATGGAAATAGGCCACAACGTAATGCACGGCCAGTACGATTGGATGAACGACAAACACATTAATTCGAAAGGCTATGAGTGGGATATTGCCTGCGATGGTGCGAGCTGGAATCGCGTTCATAATTACGAGCATCACACGTATACCAATATTATTGGGAAAGACAGAGACTTTGGCTACGGCTTGCTTCGCCTGTCTAACGATTTTAGATGGCGTGTAAAAAACCTATGGCAGTTTGCGACTTACATCGTACTTAGTGTTTTATTTCAGTGGGGTGTGTCGTATCACGAAATGGCCGCTGAGCGGGTCTTTTTTGGAAAAAAGAAGGACAACCGTAAGAATCAGGTTACCCATAATGAACTTAAGAAACGCTTTTTTAGTAAAGGCGCACGTCAGTTAGTAAAAGATTATGTACTATTTCCTTTGTTAGCTGGGCCGTTATTTTTATGGGTATTTACCGGCAACCTTATCGCCAATTTACTGCGCAATTTATGGACATCTACTATTATCTTTTGCGGCCATTTCACTGGCGACGTGGAAACGTTTAAACAAGAAGATTGTGTTAATGAAACCCGAGGGCAATGGTACTACCGACAAGCGCTGGGCTCGTCGAACATAAAGGGCGGAAACCTGTTTCACGTGCTTACTGGGCATTTAAGCTTTCAAATTGAGCACCACCTGTTTCCAGATATCCCAGCCAGACGCTACCGAGAGATGGCCCCCAAGGTAAAAGCCGTATTCGAAGAACACGGCATGCACTACAACACTGGCAGCTTTTTAAAACAATACGCCAGCGTGTTAAAACGCATTATTCGCTACTCTTTCCCTTAACCAGTTGAAACCCTAACCAGCCGGCCATAGCGCTCGCGCTGGTTAGGCACGTGCCCCACGCCCAATCAACCAACATGATAAACAATGTAAAACCTTCAATAATGCTGTACGCCGTTAAATTGTAGGCACCATAACTGGCCACCCCTAGAAGCGCGCCATCGATCCCAGCATAAAGTAACGACTTATCTCTGTTCGCCACCACAGCAAGTACAAACACCACACATCCATACATGAGGTAAAAAACCACCCAAGGCCACGTGATAAATTGGCTTCTAAGCAGAGGAGCCATTTCACTTTGATACCAGCCATCCGCAATAACGCCAAGCCACAAGAAGTCGAGCACACCAAAACACACAAAGATTGCAATTAACGACACGACGATGTTTTTCGCAAAGCGAATGATGTTGGAAAGCATGGAACCTATCCCTGTAAATAAGCAAATTGCGGATGCAAGTGATTTAAAATATGAATACGCAAGTGTTGCACAATAAGTGCACCGCGAGAATGCTAAACCTTAAAAAACAAATCCACACTTTACTTAAAACTTACACTGGGTGCTGCAACTAAAGAGGCGTTTGAATCTCAAAGTGACGTGGTTCAAATAAGCGTTAAATAAAATGAATAAAACACTATTAGTAATAACGACCTCTTTGATTGTCAGTGCGTGCGCTCATAGGCCACCACCTTTAGACATGGATGAAATATTTTTTGAAACGAAGATCAAGCAAGACGGTACCAAGCTCTTCGCCTTTAGCATTCCTCTAATGAAACCGCGAGAAGGCGGTGGCGGCAGAGGCGGTCGCGGTCAAGGGGGTGATGGTGGTGGTCGTGGCGGCCGTGGAGGGCAAGAAAGCCGAGGAGGCTCATCACAAAAATCTTCTGATAGCAGTGATAGAATGACTGAGCAACTCTATGCCTCTCTTGATGAAAAATTGGATGAAACAGGTTATTGCCAAACAGGCTATATAGAAATCGATACACATCAAACCGAAGATAGACTGCACCTATTAGGCGAATGTAATGAGACGGCTTCAGATAATGATGTTTTTAATTTTACTAGAAAAAATAGCCCATAACGTAAAACCACTAAATTGCTTAGTGAATGTTTTAATGTTCAACTAAAACATTAAAACCAACTCTATAAAGAAGGATTAGGATGATTCTAATATTCGGTGTTATCAATCAATACGGTGTATTGTCACACTTCAGCTCAGGTATTCAAGAAGACTTAGCCATACTGGGAGAACAATGCACTGTATTACCTGTGAACGACGGTGAATTAGCAGCAAATATTCTTAACAAGATAGATCATAGTCAGATAAAGTTTAGCATTTGCATGAACGGTTCTGGCTTGGATACTGCGCTTGCGCTTGGCAAAACCTATGCTCTAGCTGTTGACCATCCGCTTTTACTTTTACCACACCTGCAAAAGTATAAGGGATATGAATTGCTCTGCATTGCAAAAGAACATACTGCGTTTGCTAACTTGCTTAATATCCCAGCGAAAGACTTTTTCCACGCTGTCAGCAGCAAAGATATCACCGATACGGTTGTTGCGAATATTGATAGAACTGACGAAGTATTATTTCCAGCCAGCTATATGGATTTTAACGCCGCCAAACAAGCTCTAATCGAACTTGGTGTTTTCGAACAAATAAAGCCAGCATTAGAGCAAGTAAAAAGTATTAATGAATTCTTAATGGCCATTGGCGTGTTGCCCAACGGTAATAGACCTCCTACGACAGCGTTAGATGAGAAGGTATATAAAATCACATGCGAAGCAGATCGCTATATTAGAGCATTGTCTCGTAATCAGGTGCTTAGCAATTATCAAGATAACGGTGTACGTCTATCAGTTTATGGAAGAAACGTTAGAAAATACGCAGAAGAGTACCCTGAACATGACTATCATGAAGAAATACCCTACACAGATCTGCTCAAAAAAATGGAGAAAGCCAAGTATGTCGTTCACAATTCTCCCGGCTTTCTATTTGCACTTCATGAACGATTGATATTTCCTCTTGCCAAAGGCACCCCAGTTCTTTTTGATGCAACAGAGCACCAGAAGCAAATGCTAAATGAATTGCCGGCAATATACCCCAGTTCTCAGGTTTTCAATGAGTACACGACTAAAGATATTGAAGCATCAATCAAAAAGTTAAGACAGAGTCATACGTGGATAAAACGCCTCTCGTCCCTTTTGATTTAATCAACACAAAGGGTATGCTCCACAACGCCCTTTGAAACATAGGCTCTGCAGCCAAAAAGGTCGGTAGTTTCTAAACACACGCCACTGGCCTTTTGCCCTGCTTCTACCTGATTGTTTCCTGTAACACAAGCCACTTCGCAGTCGCTGCTGTCATTACACGCATTACCAGCATCGTTTGCTGGTAGCACACAAGCATGCGCCTGCTGACGGCCTACTTTCTTCCAGTTACCACCGTGTTTATCGCACACTTTTTCAGACTCAATGGAATAGGCCTGCTGCACCAAAGGCAAAGAGGTATCAACATCTTGCTCTAATTTCTCGACGTCTTCAACACTCATGATTGGCTCATCAATAGGTTCCGGGGGCTGAGCGCCACAAGCAGACAAGGCTGCACACACGCCTGCTATTAACCAGATCCTAAAACGCTTCAGTGCTCTACTGCTTGCTTGTTTCATTTTTTCTCTCAATTTATTTTACTTTCTAAACCACTACTTTTTAAAAACCAAACTATTTAAGCCCTACACTACTCAAGACCTAATTTATTTAAGACCTCTGCTACTTATGACAACCGCTATTAGATAAGTTCTTATTTTGTCAATAAATCCTTATTTGCTTATTGCGCTATGCCTAATAATTATCAAACCTATGAAATTTTAGTGCTACCTCGACGGGTCTCTACATACACTTCGCAAAACTAGCAGTATTTACGGACGCTTTATGACACTAAACCAAACCGAAAACATGGTCACCGCATTGCTCACTTTTAGCTTCGCAGTTCTTGGCCTAACATTTTTATTGGGTGCAAACCCCAATGCACTTATCGCTACATTTAAATTCTACTCGTTAGACACTATGTTGAGCGAGAGTGCCCTTGGTGCTTTTTCTGGTATCGCGTTGCTGTTGCTACCGTTAATGACCATTGCAGCACGTTTTAACCTTGTTTCAGCAAAAGCAGTAACACTATATGCCGCTTTTGTAACTGCCATTCCATTGCTGACGTTATTATCACCAACAAGATGGATGGCCGATTTAGGGGGCTTCCCGATTATTGGCAGCGGTCAAGGCATCATCAAGTACTTCGCAGTATTACCGCTTTTCCTATTCTTGTTTTATCGCGAAAAATTTTCGCACAAGCAACTGACATACCTCAACTTTGCTCCTGTAGCCATGGTCTTATTATGGATAGGAGGCATGAAGTTTTTCGAGTTTGAAGCTAATGCGATTGTGGGGCTAGTTGAAACATCACCGTTTATGTCGTGGCTATATGCTGTGTTTAGCGTTCAAGGGGCATCGAATGTAATTGGTGGGTTTGATGTCCTCTTTGCACTGCTATTGGGTGCGGGCATCTTTACTAAGAACAAGCCGATGATCATTGCGAGCGGACTGGCTTGTTTATCGGTTTTTCTAATGACACAAACGTTTTTGTTTACTGTACCGGATACCTTTAACAGCACGACTATCGTCAATCGCCTAGGTCAGTTCGTTATTAAAGACCTTTGGTTTGTCGCTAATCTTGCTGTGGTGGCTTACTTTACGCTGTTCGAGGCAGTTTCACGAGAACGCGAAGAAGCGCAGTTGGGTCAATCGCCACAGTAAAGCTTTACGGCAAAGTCAGGTTAAAGATGTTGTAGTAATTAACCACTACCTCACTTATCGTTTATTCGAAAATGGTCACTTGATTGCGGCCATTTTCTTTTGCAGTATAAAGTGCTTGGTCGGCATGGGTTAACATTCTGTCGTGATCTCTCGCGCCATTTGCACTTGCTACACCAATACTGATTGTGACTTTCAGCGTTTGCGCTATAAAACTGAAATCATGTGCTGCCACGATTTTTCGAACATGATCCATAGCTACCCTTGCATTTATCAAGTCATATTCGGGTAACAACACAGTAAACTCTTCGCCGCCCCACCTTGCACATTTAGCATAATGCGGAACTTCGCGATTTAATATACGGGCCACCTCAGTAATGACTTTATCTCCTACTAAGTGAGAGTACTGATCATTTACCTGTTTAAAATGGTCGATATCGATAACGGCAAGACATAGAGGAGTTTGTTTCGCTTTAGCCTCTTCAAAATATTGTACAAGCCAGCGGTCGAATGCTCGTCTATTTGCAATACCGGTTAGATCATCATGAGTTGCTTGGAACTCGAACCGCTTGGTTTGTAATTCTAATGATCTGGTTTGTTCATCGACCCTTTGTTTTAAAATCATTTCTGATTTTTTCAAGTGATGAAAACGTACTTTATAAAGTGCATAGATAACAAAACAGAAGAAAAGAAAAACCGAGAATTTAAAAGCAAATGTCTGATAAATGCTAGGGAGCACGCGAATAGAAAATGGTGACGTAATCTCTTGCCAGGTGCCTCCAATGTAACGAGCACGTACTTTAAACTGATAACGACCAGGTGCTAAATTAGTGTATTCAGTCATTCTAAATTGATGACGGTTAACCCAATCTTGGTCATATCCTACTAACATAGCCTGATACTCTATACGCGAAGGCATAGCGAAACCCAACCCTGCATACTGAAACGCTACTCGCGTGGTTAACGGCGTTACGTCTACTTCCCTTTTATCCGTATCAAATTGCTGGTCAGCACCGTCCAGTAGTACCGCCTCTATACTTACCGGAATAGGGAATTCACTCAACATGGCAAGGTTTGCAGGCGTCACTGTAGCGAGCCCTTTCGCAGTAGGAAGCCAAACATTTCCGTCTACATCGACAATCTGAGATGGCTGTGATCCACCATTGATTTGAATACTCGCCAGGCCATTTTCTTCCTTAAAATGTTCAAATTCCAATAATGCACTTGGATATGTCAGACACTCCTTAAGACTTGATAGTGAAGTGAGAATGACCCCTTGGTTTGAACTTAGCCATACACCGCTGTTGTGATCTATACCGATTGAAAACAGTTTATCTACGGGAAGCCCCTGCGACTTTTCGATTACACTAAGTGCCTGAGTAGCATTGTCAAAATACGCAAGGCCTCGATCGGTTGTAATCCAAGTTCCCTTTTCAACAACGCTAAAACTGAACGCGTGCTGCGCATCTGAATGTTCAGGAAACGACACTGTGTGCACAATACCCTGTTGGATATAGGCGAGCCCTGTCCCTGTAGCAATCCAGATTCGTCCTTCACGATCTTCTGCCAAGCCCATTGAAAAATGAGCAGGTAGCCCATTTTGTTCATTAAAATGGATTAGCTTTCCATCTGGCGTTTGTTGAACTACACCTTGCGCAGTGGCATACCAAACACTGTTATCACTCGCTAAAAGAATGGCCCTTACTTCATTACTCGGTAACCCTAAATGTCTATTGAGGTAAGGAGTAAGTTGGTCGTTTTCATATCGCAGCACACCTTTTGTATAGGTGCCAACTAACGTTACTTCTTCAGTTACCGCTGCCAAACTGAGTACAGAAAAGGCTTCACCCGTAGTGAGCGATGCGCTGGAAAACGCATCATTGGAAAATATATCTAATCCAGCACTTCCACCTGCTAAAAGTTGGCCATCAGACGTTTGCAAAACAGTTCGCAAAAAGTCTCCACTCATTCCTTGGCTTTGCGAGAATGTGGTAAATAGCGCACGACGCAGCCTAAACAAACCACCATTAGTGCCAATCCAGATATTTTTTTCCAAATCTTCAAGCAGTGAAAAAACGCGGTTGTTGGGAAGACCTGTTGTCGCATCCAGTTTCTCTAGGCCTAAGCCACTTAGACGGTAGAGGCCATGATTAATGGTGCCTACCCAAATGCTATTTTGATGATCAAGCAAAATACTACTAACTGATTTGTCGGCAAGTGAGCTGTGAAGTAGCGCGAAGGTACCGTTTGTTTGCTGCCAAACACCGTGTTCTGTGCCAACTAAAACACGTTTTTTGCTATCAAGAGCGAGAGTAAATGATGGACCAGAGAGTATGTTATGGTCGGGTACAGCTAGCTGAAATTTATCGTTTATGTATTTGAATAACCCTTGGCTTGTTGCAAACCAGATTACGCCAAATCCGTCTTCGATTATGCGGTAAGCACTCGAATTTACAATGTATTCTTTTTGCGTGCCGTCAGGCGTTCTCATTGCAATCCCCGTGTCTTCCAGCGCAAACCATAACACGTTATTACTGTCTCTGAATGCATGATTAACCATTGAAGACAGGGGCGCTTGAGCATGCCACTGCTCGGCAATAAGCGACGTTACACCGCCTCGGTTTCCTGCCACCAGTAGCTCGTCGCGGGGCTTGTTGTAATACAAGCTTCGAATGCCGGAGTCTGGTAATCCTGTTTGCGCGCCGCGGGTAAATACAGTGAACTGCTGACCATTAAACCGAGCTACACCTTCCCAGGTACCCGCCCATAGATACCCATTGGACGTTTGTGCTAGTGCGTGAATACTATTGTGAGGAAGCCCGTCTTTCGTTCCCCACGATTGAGGGAAATACCGGTTGAGCGGCATGAGCTGAGAAGACTCTACCGAAAAGCCATCTATGGGTATCACCCACAGCAAACACATCACAAAAGTGCGAGACACAAACTTCAATGGCTTCTCGGTACGTTATTAGATAGACAGTGTAATAATACCTCTATCTATTAACTAACACAAAAATTGTGGTTTTTAGTTATCGTCGGTCAACGACAAGCTAATCCAAACTAACCTGTGATCTGAGCTGGCTTCGCGGTCTTTAACTAATCGATATAGGTCACTGGTTTTTGCAGGCCAGAAAACGCCAGCATCGTTCACATCGAAGCCAAATCGAGATGGCAAAACATAGTCAGCTCTGGCTCCCCAATAGGCAGTAAAGCGGTTACTAAACTCTGCACCTGACGCGCCTGCACCACCTGCGCTTGTTGGAATGATGTCTTTATTAACTAACGGGTGCTCAGTTAACTGTTCAATTACACCCTCGCGATGTTTATCTCCAATATCCGCCGCGTTAAAATCACCAACAAGTACAAAACGCGCGTTCTCTGACAGGCTGACTTTCTCGCCATTATCATCGTAAATGTAGGCCCCTTTATCCGGAGAAAGATAATCTGCCATAAGCCTAATTTCGTCAAAGTTGCGCTTGCCGTTGCGATCCTCGCTTCCATCGAAATTAGGTGGTGTTGGATGCATAGCAAGTATGTGTACGGTTTTGCCCGCTACTTTCACCGGCACATCCCAGTGAGACTTAGAACTCAACCTTAGCGCGGCCCACTCTTCTACGTCGTACCATGGCTTGCCCTTATCAGTACTTCCGCTCTCATCGGGAATAATAGGAACCCGTGGATGAGGCATGTGATGCCATTTAAACGTCTGAAAGGTGCGAATACCATCAACATCAATAGGGTATTTCGACAAAAGCGCCATACCATATTGCCCGGGATAAAGCCCAAAACCATATGCATCGCCACCAAAACCTTCTGCTTTGCCATTGTTATCTAAGTCGAATTTCGTGGGCTCCCCTGTGTTGACTGTGGCCACATACGTATACGGGTAATCCACAGGCTCAAGGCCGTCTTGTGAAACATTCAGGTAGTTCTTAACAAATGCTTCTACCCCTTTACGCTTATCTGCAATGTAGTCAAATTCGTTCAACATTAAGATATCGGGGTTAACGCGTTGAATAATTTCAGCAATGTTTTTAACTTGGCTATGCTCCCCCGTTGAAAGAACGTGTTGAAGTACCTGATCGCTTGGCTTCATACCCAACGCTTTGTAGTTAGTGGCTTCCATACTTACATTAAACGTTGCGACTTTAAGCATTTGCTCTTCTTGCGAGCTAGCCAGCGTAGATACGAATAATGCGGGTAAAAGAGCTATCGCACAGAAAAGCGCCCTATTTTTCATGTTGTTACCTGTAAGTAAAAGCGAAATGCAAAGATAGCAACTTTAGCGGCTTATCTGAACTTTTTTGTTTTAATAAAGATCGTTGTATCAACAAGATGGTAATGCTCTCGCTCTTGCAGAAAAAAAAGAAATTTATTTTCATAAATGAGACCTATAAAAGAAATATTTTTTACTATAAAGCACCAATACTAAAATAATAGAATCAAATACTCGCTCTTAACTGATATTCTAATTTTGTTTTATACAGCTAGCGTCAAGCGAACTACGCTTAACGTTTCGCATTTTGGGTGAATGAGAGAAAGTTATGAAAAGCTGGGTTTCAAAAGCGATCAATATTATCAATGCAGATTATCAACGTTCGGCTGATACGCACTTAATCAAATTAGAGCAGATCGCCTTTAGAGATATTGATATCTATCTTAAAGATGAAAGCACCCATCCAACAGGCAGCCTAAAGCACCGTCTAGCCCGGTCCCTTTTTCTGTACGCCCTTTGTAATGGAAAAATTGTAGAAGGAACTACTGTAGTAGAAGCCTCGTCAGGCAGCACAGCGGTGTCTGAAGCTTATTTTGCTAAAATGATTGGCGTTCCGTTTGTTGCGGTTATGCCTAAATCTACCGCCCAAAGTAAAATCGCGCTTATTGAGCGATATGGCGGGCAGTGTCACTTTGTAGATTGCCCTACGCAAATGCACAGCGAAGCAACCAAAGTAGCTCACGAGCTTAATGGTTATTTTATGGATCAGTTCCTTTTCGCAGAGCGCGCTACAGACTGGCGAGGCAATAACAATATTGCTGAGAGTATCTTTGAGCAAATGAAAGCCGAGCCCCACCCTATTCCACACACCGTGGTTATGAGTGCAGGTACAGGTGGAACATCAGCTACCATAGGGCGTTACATTCGCTACAAAGGTCTCTCTTCTCAGCTTGTCGTGGTAGATCCAGAATTCAGTGTGTTTTTTGATAGCTTCAAAAACAACGATCATACACTTACTGCTACCCGTGGTAGCCGCATAGAAGGGATAGGACGCCCTAAAGTGGAAGCCTCTTTTCAACATGACGTTATAGATGACATGATTGCCGTTCCCGATGCCGCCAGTATTGCAACCATGCATTGGTTAAACAACACCATGGGAATTAAAGCTGGCCCGTCTACCGGCACAAACCTATGGGGCGCATTAAGTATTGCTGAACAAATGAAGCAGCGAGGAGAAATGGGATCGATCGTAACGCTTATGTGCGACAGCGGAGAGCGGTATAGTGAAACTTACTATAATGCTGGTTGGGTAGAAAAGACCATTGGCTCATTCGCTGAATACACCACCAAACTAGAGGCCATCGGAGCTCCTGCTTAAATAGCCTGTTTCTGCTGTTTAAAGTGCTGGGGCGTTATGTATCGCGCAGCACTTTATTCAAAGCGTTTATCTCTATACATTGGCGATATACTTCTCATTGATAAAGCGCGCAAAATTATGATCAAAATAAAAAACGTTGTTAGCTGTACAGTTGCATTTGCCACAGCGTTTGCTGCACACACTGCTTTTGCTACCAGTACGTCGACTGTTGAAACTGCGAACACAAGCAACACTAGTATTAACCGAGCCGCAGACGCGACCGCCAACACTGACATTCCTAACAACAATTACGAAAGCGTTTTTGCTAACCTCGCGCTTCATTGTATTCATCAAGAGTTTCCAAATGTAGTGAAACACATGATGAATAACGGCGATGACGTTAAGGCACCAAATCAACTCTACCCTTCATTTTATGGTTGTTTAGACTGGCACTCGTCGGTTCATGGCCATTGGCTTTTAGTAAGAATGCTAAACACTGCGCAAGATGCAGTGGATAAGGATGAGATCATTGAAAAGCTCAACATCAGCTTCACGCCTAAAAATATCCAAGGTGAATTGACGAGGCTTAAGCGTGAAAACAATGCCTCATTTGAACGTCCCTATGGTCTTGCTTGGTTCCTGCAGCTAACCGCTGAACTACGTCAATCTTCCCTTCCTGAAGCAACAAAATGGCTAAATACTTTACGCCCTCTCGAGGACGAAATTGTGGCCAGGGTGAGCGCGTGGTTACCCAAATTGGCTTACCCAATTCGGACGGGTGAGCATAGCCAAACCGCCTTTGCTTTTGGCTTAATGTTCG
Organism: Alteromonas sp. MmMcT2-2; assembly: GCF_022348305.1. Classification (NCBI taxonomy): domain Bacteria; kingdom Pseudomonadati; phylum Pseudomonadota; class Gammaproteobacteria; order Alteromonadales; family Alteromonadaceae; genus Alteromonas; species Alteromonas sp. MmMcT2-2. Next base: position 80,623 of record NZ_JAKRFA010000005.1, on the reverse strand, counting down.
ATTGGGCGAAAACAGCAGGTAATAAGGAGTTTGAAGCGCTGTTAACGTCCAGGGTGAAAGACTACTATCAAGACGATACACAGTGCCCTCTTGCCTACGAGCCTTCGGGACAAGATTTCTTATCACCGTGTTTGGCCGAAGCTGATTTAATGCGAAGAGTAATGTCTAAAAAGGACTATAGCCAATGGCTTTCAGCGTTCTTTCCAAGCCTCACAGCTAGAACATCAAATTGGCTAGCTCCCGCTACAGTGACTGACAAGACGGATGGTAAACTCGCTCACCTAGACGGGCTGAACATCAGCCGAGCGTGGATGATAGAAGGCATAATGCAAGCTTTGCCTGAAGGTGACAAACGCTTACCTGTGCTTAAGAAAGCATTAAGTTCACATCGTGAGGCCGGGCTCAACGCGGTGTTTGGTGACATGCACTATATGGGCAGCCATTGGCTTGGCAGCTTTGCCAGCTACTTAGAAACACAGCGCGGTTTGAATTAACTTATATCCTACTAAAGTGTGAGATGAATGAGCACTAAAGTGCTATTCGTCTCACACGCCTACCGTGGCATGCTCATTCTATGGTGATATGAATAAAGCGCAGCTATGGAAATTTTACTTGTTGATGATCACGCAATAGTGAGAGAAGGCTTTTCTACACTGTTATCTTCGGTACTCGAAGGCGCTGTCGTCACCAATGCAAAAAATGCGCAGCAAGCCACAAATGCACTTCGTGCCAACCACTTCGACCTCATTATTTTAGACATTAATTTAGGAACCACCAGCGGACTCACGCTAGCGGAATATATTGTTCAGCGCTGGGAGCACGCAAAAGTACTTATGTTCAGCATGTTCGATGATATTTCCATCATCGATAGAGCTATGAAACTAGGGGCAATGGGGTATGTTAGTAAACAAAGTGAACCTGATGTACTGATAAGCGCGGTGACATCTATCATTAAAGGCCGCCGCTATTTAGAACACAATACTGCCATTGAGCTCGCTACATTCAACCTGTCACATTCTGGAGGCAACTTAACAGATCTGACACAAAGAGAGTTGGATATATTTCTTGGTATAGCCAACGGGCTTTGCCGAAAACAGGTCGCTGAAAGCCTCAATATTTCTGAAAAGACGGTCTCAAACGTTATCACCCAGCTCAAGCGAAAACTTGAGCTACAGACAAATGCCGAGTTTGTTCACCTTGCCATAAAGCAGGGTTATATCAAAATTGCCAGCTAAACAAGCGCCACTAAACAAGGTCGGGAAAACTTCCCTGTACTTTCGTATTTTTTTATACCCCTTTGGTACTAACTTTGTCTCATGATAAAGATACCTCATGTAAATCAATATATTAGCGTTTTCATTACACTTCAATCTAAGGGAATTTTTCCCGTATTTTGAAGGACGGAATCCGTTTATCAGGGCCTCTACTTAGTTACATACTGTTAACACAACATCAAGGTAACAGTGGAAATAAAACTATGGCTAAGTTCTATTCAAAGGCTTCATTGGCCTTAAGCGTAATTATTGGTTTAGGTACGAGTTCACATTTATATGCGGACGATGGCGTGACATGGGCAGACATTGAAAATGATGCCAAGACGCCTGAGAACGTACTGATGTATGGTATGGGTCCAGAAGCTCAGCGTTACAGCGGACTTGATCAAATCAACAAAGAAAATGTACACATGCTATCTCCGGCTTGGGTGATGAGTTTTGGTGATGAAAAGCAACGGGGTCAAGAGTCCCAGGCAATCGTGTACGACGGTATTGTCTATGTAACCGGTAGCTACTCCCGTATCTACGCCTATGAGGCAAAAACAGGTAAGAAGTTATGGGACTACGCCCACCGCCTTCCAGAAGGGATTCGACCGTGTTGTGACGTGGTAAATCGCGGCGCAGCAATTTATGGTGACTTAGTCTTTTTCGGTACGCTGGATGCTGGCGTTGTTGCCCTTGACCGGCTAACGGGCAAAGTAAAATGGAAGAAGCGCTTTGAAGACTATCGTGCAGGCTACACCATGACGGGGGCACCTACGATTGTTAAAGACCAAAAGTCAGGAAAGGTCATGCTTATTCACGGTTCATCAGGTGATGAGTTTGGTGTTGTAGGAAAACTGTTTGCACGCGATCCTGAAACCGGTGAAGAGATTTGGATGCGTCCATTTGTTGAAGGGCACATGGGCAGATTAAATGGAAAAGACAGCACACCCACGGGTGGTTCATACGAAGTGACAACGTGGCCAAAGGATGAAAACGGCGAAATGGTCGAGGCATGGCACCACGGTGGTGGCGCACCATGGCAGAGTGCAAGCTTCGATGTTGAAACTAACACTATCATCATAGGTGCAGGTAACCCCGCTCCTTGGAATACATGGAAACGCACCGCCAAAGGTGGCGATCCGCGAGATTGGGATAACCTTTATACTTCCGGACAAGTGGGTGTAGATGCAACCACTGGTGAGGTTAAATGGTTCTATCAACATACACCTAACGACGCATGGGATTTCTCTGGCAACAATGAACTTGTTCTATTCGACTATTACGATAATGGAAAGCTCATAAAAGCGACGGCTCATGCAGACAGAAATGGCTTTTTCTATGTAGTTAACAGACAAAACGGTGAATTCATTAGAGGATTTCCCTTTGTAGATAACATTACGTGGGCCACACACATTGACCCTGACACGGGTCGCCCAGTTGAAGTAGACGGACAGCGCCCGCCACTGCCTGAGCCGGGTGAAAAACGAGGAAAGTCAATAGAGGTATCGCCTCCATTCTTGGGCGGAAAGAACTGGAACCCGATGGCCTACAGCCAGAATACCGGCTGGTTCTATATGGGCGCAAACCACTGGAAAGAAGACTACTGGACGGAAGAAGTGACCTATAAAAAAGGTGCCGCTTACCTAGGACAGGGTTTTAGAATTAAGCGCATGTATGACGACCACGTGGGCGTACTTCGTGCCGTAGACCCCATTTCAGGTGAAATTAAATGGACACACAAAGAGAAACTTCCTATGTGGGCTGGGGTACTGGCGACGAAAGGCGGACTCATTATTACCGGAACGGGCGATGGCTATGTCAAAGCTTTCGATGAGGAAACCGGTGAAGAACTTTGGAAGTTCCAAACGGGCTCGGGCATCATTTCATGCCCTATAACCTGGGAAGAAGATGGTGAGCAATACATTGGCTTAGCGTCAGGGTATGGTGGTGCAGTACCTCTATGGGGTGGAGATATGGCTGAACTCACCAAACCTGTCGCGCAAGGTGGTTCGTTCTGGGTATTTAAACTTCCTAATCACAATAAAAAGCAAAACGTCGCTAAACAATAGCTTTATCTTTGCAACAAACCAAACCGAGAGGCGGTGAAAACGCCTCTCGGCATTAAGGAGCTCTTATGCGCTTACGTTTTCAAGCAACCAAACAACTCCCCATATTATTAGTTGTCCTACATTCAGCAACTGCCAGTGCCAGTGCCATTCCCGATTTCGAAGATGACGTGAAAATTATCAACGGATGTGAAATAAAACCAAAGACAGTGTGTAGCGATACAGACTTAAGCGGTGCTGATTTGAGCCATGCAAATTTGCACGGGGCAGTATTCACCAACGTTAACTTCAACAAAACAGATTTAAGGCACGCCAACTTAAGCTATGCGACGTTTAAGAAAAGTAACCTAGATCACGCTGATTTAGCTACCGCCAATTTAAAACACGTAGATTTACGCAGCTCAAAAGTTCGCAACGCTAACTTAGAAGGCGTAGATGGCTGGGCGCTTTTCGGTCAAGGGGTTGATTTTACTAACTCTAACTTTTCAGGTGCTAACCTGGACCAAGCGCGTTTATCAGGTGCGACAATGGTAAACACCAACTTACGTGCCGCACGCTTAGAGCGGGTTTGGATGAACAAAGCAAACTTTGAAGGTGCTTCACTGATTAACGCCAATATTCAGGAAGCAAAACTGAACGATGCAAGTTTGTATCGAGCGAACCTAACCGGCACGCGCATCCACTACGCAACATTTCAGGGCACTTTCATGGACGAATGTATAAACTGTCCTATTAACTGGTAACTGTGATTGGGTGGAAAGAAAACATTGAGCCGTTCGATATAGCCAGCGCCCATTACCTTCACTAACACCCATTCATACTTACTTTCTTAATATCCCCACTTTTGCTCCCATTCATCTAAAAGAGGGGGACATTCAGAGAAAAGCGTTGGGTAGTTCTCATACTTTTGCATTGAAGACTTATACACTGGTTGACTAACTTGATAGTAGCTCGGTGTTTGGAACAAAGGCGAACTATTACTTTCTAAGGTCTTAGTCTCCCCTTCTGTCAGCCCTGAAAACTGATATATGGATGCTATAGAAGATTCAGGGTCAGCAACAACATCTTCATATTTAATGCTTATTGCTCTGTCCCTTAAGATTGGTTCCATTTTTTCCCAGCACGTGAAGACTTTATTATAAGCCTCAGCGAATTGCTCAACGGTGTACAAGTTTATTTCCTCGAACTGTAAACAACTCAACGCAACTGCCTTCGGGTTACGTAGGCAACAAAGTACTTTTGCGTTAGGAAATAAGGTCAACATTGCAGGTAAATAAGGGAAGTTAAGCGGCATCTTATCTACGATGAGTTTATTGCTGTCAACACTAGGAGAATAAGCCGTTAAATGCTCAAGATAGTCATTTGCCAAAGCGTCTAGTTCACTTTGGTTTGTCCGCTTTATATCACCCGTCTCAGGGTCAACAATCTCGCGTTCAACCATCTGGTTATAAAAGGTTTCGACAGCATCTGTTTCTTCTAATAACTCAACATTCGCATTTTTAAGTAACAAACTTTCTATCAATGTCGTTCCCGAACGAGGAAATCCAACAATAAAGAGAATGTTTGTGCTGTTACTTGACGTGTTAACGATAGGAGAAGGTGATACATCAAAACCATTGAGCATGACGCCAGAGGACAAATCTGCGAATTTACTGGAATGAAGGTTATTCACGTTATGTGCGATAAACCTGATGACCTCTTCGGCATCGCTAAAACGCTTGAGCTTTTCAAGGGTTCTAATCTTCTGGTAAAGATGAGGAAGGCTTTTGGGTTGTTTTACTAAGAAGTGCTCGTTAATTCGCAGCCCCTCTTCAAACTCTCCTTTTGCGAAGGCCAACAGCGAACGTTTTAACTCGTGTTGCTCCTTGTCGCCCTCAGCTTGAATTAATTGAATTTTGCCAAGAAACTTCTCAGCTTCAGCTAGCTCACGCCTGTTTTCGTTAATATTAAAGGCCAGCTCTAGTAACTGAATGTTATCGGTGTTTTCAAACTTTCTATTGAGGACATCAAGGTTGTCTTTAGTGGCATTGAGTAGCCAAGAAACATAGTCTAAGTACGTCAGTAACTCTTCTTTATCCGATGAATCAGCGAGGGAAAGTGATTTTTCAAGATGACGCTTTGCATGAACGTAACGCTTCGACTCCAATGCTGACAACGCCAAAAAATAGTGGATCGAATAAGAATCTGAGTACGTTGAACTTAGCATATTACTCTGCTTAGCTAATTCTCCTCTCGAATGAATTCTGTAACATGCTTCTGTATACAGTTCAGCGCTAAGTTTATCGCTTAGATGAAGACCCTCTCTTTTAATATGCGCGACCAACTGAGACCATTTTTCCTGCTGATAAAGACACTTACTCAGGCTTTGTCCGTACTGAATATTTTTAGGATTTTTTGCTATTGCTTTTTCATATGCTAACTGTGCTTCTTCATATCGGCCAAGCTCAGACATTAAATTTCCAAGTGCATGAAAAGCAACGTGGTAGTTTGGGTTAATTGCTATCGCTTTTGAAAGCTGCATTTGTGCGTCATCAAACCGCTCAGCTTCTTTTAGCAATAGCCCATAATTATACGCCACATCAGTGTTTTGAGGATAATCAGACTGAAGGCTTTCAAATATTTCAAACGACGTAGTAAATTCAGCAACCTTTCCTAGTGCCGTAGCATATACCATTTTTGCCATTGGATGCTGCTCATAGACAGGAGAAAGCGTCGATATGACTCGGCTAAATTCACCGGCACCGAACGCCTGCATTGCTTGATTTATTATTTCTTGAGTAAGTTTCATGAATATTTTATTTTTGGAGATATGTGCGTCTGTAGCAGATTTTGCAGTAATGATTTGTCTATAGTAACACGCTAAAAGTTGAATTTAAGCACTCTCAACTAACCGTGCACAAAACTAAAACCTCGAACATTAACCAAAGACTAGCCACGTATAGATACTGCAATTACAAGGTGGCCAGTCTTTATTTAGTAGGCTTCAAATTTGATTACCTACTTTCAGCTATTTTACTTTGGCGGCAAGCTCAGCAGTTTCTTTACCCAAATTTTTAAGCTGCTTAATCGTCTTTTCATCCGTAATTGCGCCATCTTCCATAAGCGTATTTACCTTCGCAATAGCTTTTTGGTTCGGCAGCACCATAGTACCTAGATTTTCAAGTAACATTCTCAGTACCACCAGCACGCGCATGCCGCCTAGCCCACCAGCAGACGCAGCCATAATTCCAGCCACCTTACCGCGATATGCTTGTAATGGCTTTTCGCCTTCCCCCATGCGCGATGCCCAGTCGATGGCATTCTTTAGTAGTGCGGGATAGCTTGAGTTGTATTCTGGTGAAGCAATAAGAAAACCATCATGGCTCATTAGCAATTCTTTGAACGCCTGTGCTTTTTCAGGCATACCAAACTCGGCTTCCTCATCTTCATTAAACAACGGCATTTGAAAGTCAGCGAGGTCTATAACGGTAACCTCTGCGCCAGCCTCACGTGCGCCCTCTGCGGCAACTTTCATAATAGCTTGGTTGAATGAACCTTTACGGGTACTACCTGCAAATGCAAGGATCTTAGTCATTTGAGTTTCCTGTCGTTAATTTAAGTAGTGTTCTAGTTGTCTGATTTATAGGAAGCTATCGCCCAATCGGTTCTAATCGAAATGTTATACCACTGTACCTGCGGTTACACGCCGCGATTACGAACATTTTAAGTCTCGCTGAGTACGCAATAATCTATGCCCACTGGTATAAGGATCACGATTAGCGCAAACGAGCGTTGTAGGGTTGACGCTTATGTTTCGCATAAAAAAAGGCTGACAATCAATGTCAGCCTCTTTGTTATCAATATGTATGTTGTACCGCGAACACTACATTTTTTCTAGTGTTTCGATGCCAAGTAGGGTTAATCCTTGCTCTAGCGTCTTGGCAACCAGAGCTGACAACGCTAGACGGCTATCGCGTACAGCTGGCTCAATACCGGCTTTTAACATCGGGCATGCTTCGTAGAATGACATAAACGCTGAAGCCACATCATAGAGGTAAGTACACAGTACATGAGGCGTGGCTTCACGAGATACTGTACCAATCACCTCTTCAAACTGCACAAGTAATACAGCTAGCGCGTGCTCTTGTTTCTCAGCAATATTGATATCTACTGGCATGGTGGCCATATCCACACCCGCTTTTCTGAACAAGCTTTTCACACGGGTATAAGCATACTGAAGGTAAGGCGCCGTGTTACCTTCAAAGCTTAGCATGGAGTCCCAGTTAAACATGTAATCAGTTGTGCGGTTTTTAGATAGGTCAGCGTATTTCACAGCGCCAATACCCACCTTGTGAGCGACTTCTTTAAGCTCGTCTTCGCTTAAATCGTTGTCGCGCTCGGCGATAAGTTTGCCCGCACGCTCAACGGCTTCATCAAGCAATTCGACCAGTTTAACTGTACCGCCAGTACGCGTTTTAAATGGCTTACCGTCACTGCCTAGCATCATTCCAAATGGGCAATGCTCGTAAGTTTGCTCTTCTTTCATAAAGCCCGCTTTACGGCCCACAATTTCAGTTTGCTTGAAGTGCAGTGCCTGACGCGCGTCAGTAAGAATCAGCGTACGGTCAGCGTTTAACTTGCCGCTGCGATAGCGCATTGCCGCAAGGTCTGTCGTTGCGTATAAATAGCCGCCACCCGACTTTTGAACGATGTAAACCGCAGGGTTACCTTCTTTATCAGCAAGCTCAGGTATAAATACTACCTGCGCACCTTGGTCTTCTACTGCAAGGCCTTTCGCTTTAAGGTCACTGATTACGTTGGCTAAATCGTCGTTGTAAGCCGACTCACCCATAATATCTTTACGGGTCAGGCTTACGTTTAGCTTGTCGTACACTTCTTCTGAGTGAGCAATAGACACGTCAATGAACTTTTCCCATAGCGCCAGACACTGAGCGTCACCACCCTGCAGCTTCACTACGTATTCACGGGCGCGGTCGGCAAAACCTTCTTCTTCGTCAAAGCGTACTTTGGCTTCGCGGTAAAAGTCTTCAAGATCAGAGAGCGCAGTTTCAGCCACTTCATCTTGTAGCTTGTCTGAAAGGTGCGCAAGCAACATGCCAAACTGTGTGCCCCAGTCGCCCATGTGATTTTGACGAATAACGTTGTGGCCCAAGAACTCAAGCACTTTAACCACAGCATCGCCGATGATAGTAGTACGCAGGTGGCCCACGTGCATTTCTTTGGCCAGGTTAGGCGATGAGTAATCAACAACAATGTTTTGTTCTTTTGACTTAGCAATACCTAAACGTGGGTCGGTTAGCGACAACTCACACTGATTAGACAGCCATTCGTCATTTAAATGAACGTTGATAAAACCAGGGCCCGCCACTTCTAGCTTGCTGGCAATATCGTCGAGCTTTACAGTCTCAACAATTTTCTCTGCAATATCGCGCGGCTTTTGCTTAAGCTGCTTGGCTAGCGCCATCGCGCCGTTAAACTGATATTCACCAAATTCAGGTCGAGCGCTGCGCGAAACTGGCACTGGCGCATTTTCTACGCCCATTTCTTGTAGAGCTTCAGTGAAACGGTTAACTAATAGTGCATGTATATTCATAATATATTGTGTCTTTGTTTAATCTTTATTAGCTTAATTTTCGCGCGTATTCTTGAACTGAATATCAGGGTAGCGCTCTTGCGCTAGCTGTAAATTCACCATAGTAGGTGCGATGTACGTCAGGTTATCGCCGCCATCTAGTGCAAGGTTTTGCTCACCTTTACGGCGGAACTCATCAAGCTTCTTCTCATTGTCAGAGTAAACCCAGCGGGCAGTGCTCACGTTAATATGCTCATAAAGTGCGTCTACGTTGTATTCGGCTTTTAATCGCGCGACTACCACGTCAAACTGAAGCACACCTACTGCGCCAACAATCAAATCGTTGTTGGCAAGCGGTCTAAACACCTGTACCGCCCCTTCCTCAGAAAGCTGGATCAGCCCTTTCAGCAGTTGCTTTTGCTTAAGCGGATCTTTCAAGCGGATGCGTTTAAATAGCTCAGGCGCAAAGTTTGGAATACCCGTAAAGCGGTAGTTATCGCCTGACGTGAAGGTGTCCCCTATGCGAATGGTACCGTGGTTGTGCAAGCCGATGATATCGCCGGCATAGGCTTCTTCTAGCAATGAACGGTCACCAGCCAAGAAGGTTAATGCATCAGAAATACGCACATCTTTACCTAATCGGCTGTTGCGCATTTTCATGCCTTTTTCGTACTTGCCCGACACAATACGACAGAATGCTATGCGGTCTCGGTGTTTCGGGTCCATGTTGGCCTGAATTTTAAATACGAAGCCACTGAACTTACCATCGGTACTTTCGATAGTCCCTTCTTCGGTTTCGCGGCCAAGTGGCGCAGGTGCCCACTCAACCAAACCGTCAAGCATATGATCAACACCGAAGTTACCTAATGCTGTACCGAAAAATACTGGCGTTAACTGGCCTTCCAAGAAAAGCTCTTGTTCAAATTCGTTAGATGCACCGCGTACAAGCTCAAGCTCGTCACGCAAGGTTTCAGCGAGGTCACTTCCTACTGCAGTATCTAACTCAGGATTATCTAACCCTTTGATGATGCGCACGTCTTGGATAGTGTGACCCTGGCCGCTTTGATACAAAATAGTTTCGTCGCGGTGAAGGTGATATACACCTTTAAAGCTTTTACCACAGCCAATTGGCCAAGTGATTGGTGCACACAGGATATCAAGCTCGGTTTCTACTTCATCGAGCAGTTCCATAGGATCGCGAATATCACGGTCAAGCTTGTTCATGAAAGTTACAATCGGCGTATCGCGCAGACGGGTAACTTCCATTAGCTTTCGAGTCCGGTCTTCTACACCTTTCGCTGCGTCGATAACCATAAGGCATGAGTCAACGGCCGTCAGTGTACGATAGGTATCTTCAGAAAAGTCTTCGTGCCCCGGAGTATCCAGCAGGTTTACTAAGTGATCGCTATATGGAAACTGCATGACCGAGGTGGTTACCGAGATACCACGCTCTTTTTCCATTTCCATCCAGTCAGATTTAGCATGCTGACCTGACTTTTTACCTTTTACGGTACCGGCAGTTTGCAGGGCGCGTCCGAATAACAATACTTTTTCGGTAATCGTGGTTTTACCCGCATCCGGGTGCGAGATGATAGCAAAGGTCCTTCGCTTATTGATTTCATTAAGAAAATCTTGGTTTGCCATGTATAAATTCTTTTAGTTTGTACACGGATTTGTACACACTTTTGGAAGTACTCTCTTTTCAGTTCTTCGCTTGTCAAATCCGTCGTGTTAATCGTAATTGGCCGCTATTTTCGCTGATCTTGACTTTATAAACAATCAATGGTTATCTAATCGGTTACCATTTACTCTCAGCGTGCGCCAATGCTCAGTTGTAGCTGTTTGCAATCGTTGCTTCTTCAGCTCATGAACAACTGTGGCTAAACCACAAATTCCTTCGCTACCAAAAATCGATGATAGCTTGTTTAACAACGCCTATAATTGAGCAGTTGCCGTTGATCGGTATTGCTGGATACTGTGGATTAAGAGGCTTCAAATATTTTTGCTCACCATCCAAGACTAATTGTTTAAAGGTTGCTTCTCTTGAATCGTCAAGCCGCGCTACAACCAATGAACCAGATGAGTAAGGAGCATCAGGATCTACAACTATAACAGCACCTTCTGGTATTGATTTTTTGCCGCTTGGATTTTCCATACTGTCGCCTTTCACGCGCAGTGCGAAACAACCTTCATGTGCTTTCCCAGTGACTTCACGCCACTCCTCTGCATCTTCAAAGGCAAATCCCTCCGCTATTTCAGTCCAATCCCCAGCCTGAACCCAATTAATAAGAGGAATACTCCCTTTAATGTCAGGCCCTACTTCTACATTACCGACCCCCAAGCCAATCTCGCCATCACCTGTGGCGAGCCAATGAGCATTCACGCGAAGCGCCTCCGCGATCTGCATGGTGTAACGAGACCTAGCCGATTTACCAGAGCAAATCTGGCTGATCGACTGCTGTTTGATACCAATGCGACGAGCCAACTCAGACTGAGTCACCCCAGTAAGCTGCAAGGCATGGTTTAGTCGTTCTGATAAAGTTTTCATAAGCCCGTATTCTACAAATAAAACTGTAGCCTTTCAACAATTTTAACTGTTGACTTATCTACAGTTTAAACTGTAACATTCAATCTTGTAACAGTTATTATTGTAACAGGAGACGGTATGGAAGTGTTCAACACGACACAAAAACATCTCCGCCGTGCCATTGACTTGGTCGGCGGGCAATCAGCATTAGCACGAGCCATCAACTCAAAACAGCAAAACGTCTGGTTTTGGTTGAATAAATCAGGGCGTGTTCCCGCTGAATTCGTTTTACCCATCGAACAAGCTACGCAAGGACAGGTAACCCGATCTCAGTTAAGACCGGACATCTACCCCGAATGCCCAAGCGAACTGAAAGCCAGTAACCAGTAGGATTTAGGGCAAGTAATGGTCAGCATTTTACGTAAACACAAAAGCGAGTACCTCCATGCGTGATTATGGCAAGGTCTATACCCGCTTTTGGCTAAAGCAAAATGTTTTGTCCTGGAGTGACTCAGCGAAGTTGCTAGGACTGTATTTGCTTACATGCCCACATTGTAATTTGCTTGGCTGCTTTCGATTGCCGATTGGTTACGTTGCTTCTGACTTGAACTGGGATGAGCAACAGGTTGCCAAGGCTCTAAATGAGTTAGAACAAGATCAGTTCCTGATTCGTTGCGAGGAATCTGGTTGGACTTTGATTCGAAGCTTTCTGAAGCACAACCCAATCGAAAACCCAAACCAAGGTAAAGCAGCCTTTCGGTTGCTTAAAGATGTACCTGCCGACTTCGTTGGTATGGCATCGCTTTTGAAATCTCTTGCCGCTTTTCAAGCTCGGCTTCCAGAAGAATTTTCATCATTGTTTACGCCTGATGGCAACCCGGTAAGGGACTCTCAACGGTCGGATGACTCTGAGAGAAGCAATAAACCAACAGTTAAAACTGTTGACCAGATACAGTTTGAAGACTTCTGGGATGTACAAATACGCAAAGAAAAAAAAGCGAAAGCCAAAGAAGAATGGCTTCGCATGGGCCTCAATGAAGACCATGAACTCGCCTTGGAAGTCCTAACACGCTGGAAAGAGCAACGAGACAACCGATTGCAGTATCAAGATCGGACTAAGACCCCTATGCCACATAACTGGCTTTTAAACCGGCAATGGGAAGACGAGTACGTTCGCATTGATGAAGTACAGCAATCATCGACGAGCCTAAAGGTCAGCAATCACCAATTGAATATTGAAGAAAGCAATCGCCGCATTGCTGAAAGCTGGGCCGGACCAGGTATTCGGGAGGTTCGTTCAAGTGCAGGAGGTTGATAAACGCGAGTTTGCTGATGTTTGGGGAGCAGCTTGGGCCATGTATGGCAAAAGCGTATCACCACAATTGCTATCCATCGCATTTGAAGCCCTTCGTGCTTATAGCATTGAAGAAGTGCGAATCGGTCTGACTCGGCATATTCAATCACCGGATACTGGGCAATTTTTTCCAAAGCCCGCTGACGTCATCAAGCATATCGATGGCAACTCGGGTTCAAGAGCCATGGTTGCTTGGAACAAAGTTGACAAGGCTGTTCGTCAGGTTGGCGCTTGGACATCCGTGATGTTTGACGATGCGCTTATTCACCGCGTGATTTCAGACATGGGGGGATGGGTTGAACTCTGCAAGGTTGACGACAGGGAATACCCCTTTAAGCAAAAAGAGTTTTTAACACGCTACCAGGCTTACTTACTGCGGGACGAAGTGAGTGAATACCCAAGGCTATTACAGGGTATTGCAGACCATCAGAACCAGCAAAAAGGATTTGATATGCAAGCGCCGGTTGCCGTGGGCGACTGGTCAAAAGCAGCACAAGTTTATACAAGAGGCATCGCTGACTTTAGCGCAGTGCCTTTGAAAAGAATAAGCCCGAAAGCCATTCAGGCGCTTCTCGGAAATCAATTAGAGGATAAAAATGAAAACGATTAAAGCAAAAACCATTGCCCTAGTGATAGCCATGTCCGCAAGCACTTCAGTCTATGCGTTTCCGGGCTATCAGTGGGAAAAAGCAGCACAAAGCGTTGGTATTGATCCAGTCATGCTCTTCGCCGTTGCCTTGGCTGAGTCGGCCTCACATCGTGGTCTTAACATGACCAGTCCATGGCCATACGCAATTCGCAATGGTTCAAATGCAACCTACGCCAAATCTAAGACAGAAGCTGAGCAACTGTTAAACCAGGCACTTCAAAAGAGTGAAAAATACCAGCTCGATATTGGCCTAATGCAAATCAATTTGCATTGGCATGGGCATCGGGTGAGCTCAGCGGCGGAACTGCTAGACCCCATCACCAACCTTACCGTCGGCTCAAGTATTTTGGCCGAAGCAATCAAGTCTTCACCAAACGATTTAGAGCTTGGCATAGGCCGCTATCACAGTTGGAACGAAGAGCGTGCACGCTGGTATGGGCAAAGAGTGCTTTCTATCTATCGCAATATTTTACATGAACTGGAGGTCCGTCAATGACAACCAATCAACAAGACTTCTATCAATTAAATTTGGCGTACCTGCACGCAGCACGGGAATTGGCGCGCATTGATCCGCAAGAGGCTGTCTTGCGCTTTGGACTTACACGCGATGTGGTTGATGCTCTGATTAATGCTGGTGTTGACGACCTGCAACGAGTGGCGACCTCATCATTCATGCTGTTTCAACCAAGGGGTAACCAAAGCCAACTGATTGAGATGGTGAAGAGCAAAGGCACCGGTATTCCAAGAATCGCTTATTTATTATCAACCCTAAACAACAAGGGGGATACATGATTGATAACCTGTCCAAAAGTGAGCTGTTTACCCGAGCCTCGCTACTTATTAAATATGGATTTCGAACAACCATTATCGCGCTCGATACTGGTTTGCCAATCCACATTATCAGAAGGCTTCACAAAGAAGTGACTGGCAAGTCACCTTGTCCTGGTCAATTGCCAGAATCTGATGCCATTGTTAAAAGCAGAAGAGCCTTAGTTGAAGGCTCCCTGCTGATGGCGCTTTATATCAATATTGGTGGTGACAATGTCTACAAGCAATTAAATATTGATGCTTTGATGAAGGCTTACGATGCGTACTTGGTTGCAAGAGAAGAAGCAGATCTTCCAGCTGAGATCCCCTGGAAAAAACTGACCATCAATGAAGGTTGGGTTCTAGCTCGTGATTTAAGATCACAGCTTGCATCCTTACACCGGTGTCGATGCGGTAGTCTGTATTTGACGGTATCTCAACAGCGCATTCAGCTTAAATGTCCTGTGTGTGAGATTATGGCCGAGCAAACCACTAGAGCACTTTTTGAGAACTAACATGCTGATGCATGATTTGATTGTGCACCGCCCGTGCACTTTGAGAGTACTAAGAAGATGACAAACTTACTTAAATCTTTACCAGCACGCTGCTGGGTTATATCACTGGGGCTTTTTCTGGCGACTTTGGCTGCGGCTCACTTTTTTCCATCAGAAATATTAACAGCATCAGCCAAGTTAGCGGCTTTACCATTTCTGTTCTGCACCGTCGTTTTTTTCGGCTACTTGGGATTCAAAGCGACCTGTAACCCCATCGGCCTAATAGCCATCATCACGATGCTTTTAGCAATCGCATATTGGCAAGCGAGTTGGACAATTGTTGGTTTGGGACTCTTTTTCATAGCTATTTGTACTGGAATTAGATTCTTGAGCAGCCAAGTTAAAGATTCGGGTAGAACTTTGAGCATTGAAGAAAAATGGTATTGGTATAAGCTCCATTCGTTTTTTGATGGCTTTTATCCAAGGTATCCCAAAAAGCCAAAAAAATAGCCAGCCCACCACAAGCTGGCTACCTTCTATTTTCAGTTCCTTCCTGATGCCTGGTTATAGGCTCTAATATCGATCAAGTTGTTCTGAGCATAATCTCCCGCAAGGGATGCATTTGAGATCACCGCTATCTGCTTATCCACAAATGCTTTATCTTCTTCGGACACACTGTCAGGGATGTAAGCGCCACTCTCATCCTTTTGACGATAGTCATTTAGCATTTGCTCCCTTAGATCAAGCATTTCAGGCGACCAACTCGATGAGTCTTCAGAGTTGAAAACGCGCCCCGCCAAACCTTCATTGAAAGCTTGAGCGAACACTTGACTTTGAATCGGGGTCAATCCCATTCTCTGCCCTTCGCTGTATGCTTCCTGTTTAAAATCATCGGCGTACTGTTCTAAGAACTCACCATACCGATTGTTAACTGCCGCACCAAATGCCCCCGCCAACATGGCTTCAGACTTAGTGCCCCAGTTTACTTCGGAGGCATACTGCGAACTCGATCCACTGTATGCATCATTAAACGCCGTCAATGGGTTTTCCAAAGAGGTTCCTGCGTCAACGGCTGCTTTTAAGCCATCCCATGTTGATTTGCTGGCCACCGTAGCATTGTGCAAGAAACCTCGTGAGCCAGGATCTTCAAGCGCCTGTTCTTTGTAACTCTCATAATCTTCGCCAAAATGATTCAAGGTATGCAATGCTGCATCAGTATGCTTGCCACTGAAATCACCAATAGCACTGGCGCTGTTGAAGAACATTTCAGCACCAGAGACTCCGCTATCATCAGCCATAATGCGAGATCGCCACTGAGAGCCAGCTTCACTGTTTAGTCCAGATTGATAGGTACTTGTGTCAGAAGCTACGGCCTGCTGGGCTTGTTGCTGATGCGCATTCAGCTGTCCATCTACACCAGAAAGATTGGTTTGGTAAGCAGATTGAGCCGAATTGAACTGCGTTTGAACTGTTGCAGCATCCTCATAGCCTCCCAAAACACCTGATTCAACTTGGCTTTGAGTGCCACCAAAAGTAGGTGCCGTTGATGACAAGCCTTCATTAGAGCGTGGCTGAATAGATCGTAAATCGGCTCCGGTAGCCATGGCCATAACAGTCATTGCTGCTTGATAGTCATTGTCTCGTTCAGCGGGCGTAGAGGAGTTGCTATAGGTTAAAGACTCCATAGCTGCTGCCACATACGCCTGATTATCATCAGGTAGCAAGCGCTGATACATTGGAAGGTTTTCACGTAATCGGTTACCTGCTTCAACATGTTGGTTCATATAGCGACCTAAATAATCCATGACTTCAGGATTATCCGCTGCTAATCGAGTTAACGTCGCACCATCCGTGTTCCTTTGTCCTGATAGACTGTAGCTGGCCTGATCAAGCTCACTAAAGCGGTTTGATGCCGTGATAACGTCTTGTGCTGAACTCTGAAGTGACTGATAGTCTTGATTAGACAACGACATCTCAACGCCAGAGCGTCTTGAATCTGAAAGGTCCTTAACCATCGCATCGCGAAACTCAGCACGTCGTGAATCACTCGATGCCAAGCTTTGCATCTCCCCAGTGAGCGTATTTGCGCTCGTAGACCGAGAACTGCCTTCTGACGACTCAACTTGGCCACTAAAGTTACCACCTAGATCCAACCCAGCTCGTACCCTTGATAGTTTTGGTACACGAGATGAATCTGGCTTATCAACTCCAGGCAAATTACCTTGTGGAGAATCATTGCCTCCCGTTCCAAGAAGCCTCCCAAGAAAACCCTTATCGGCAACTTCTTTCTCACCGGGATTAGTAATGGTTCCATCTCCACCGACCCTAAGGCCTCCCGATAACACGCCCGATACCAAGCCACGTACAGCGTCTTTTTTATCGTCTCCGAAACCATACCGTGTTTGCAGGTCATCAGTAACCTGATTAACAACGGCGCTAGATGCGGAATTAGAAGAACCGATCTGACGTCCAACCGAAGAAAGGTTGTCGTAACTTAGCTTTTCACCAAAGGTTCGGCTCATGGTATTGCCAACCTGACGGCTAAAGGCTTGAGTTGCCTGAGTCATGGATTCTTTTGCAGAGCCGACCATTGAACCCACTGCGTTTCCGACAGAGAAACTGCTTAGTAGGTTTGACGCGCCGGTCATAGCAGAACCCGTAAGGGCTGAATTCTGGAACATTGACTGTGATTGCATCACCGGGGCATTTTTCGCGACATCTGGACTTGCCATCTTTTCATCAATGGCATCACCGTTTTGAAGACGTCCAGCCAAGTGGGTTGCAGTTATTGCTGAGCCATACACGAGCATGAGCGAAATCGCCGGAACACTCGACGCCAACATGCCGCCAGTAGCTATCCAGGTTTGCAGCACTGAATCCATCTGCATCATCCCAGCAAAAGATGGCACTTCTGTACCTGCAAAGGCATCAAGAGCCGACATTTTCCCAGCAACAGTTAAATGGATATATAGGTTAATGATGGCCATGACAGGCATCCAAAGTTGAATCCAAAGCAGGATTAACAAGTACTTCCCGGCCATTCGCATCCCGATTTGGCCAAGGGCTATCACAAAGGCCATCAAAGGGGTGATGGCGTAAATGAATCCCTCAAAAAATGTCATCATCGGACGAACGATACTTTGGAACAGGGTCTGCTCTGCCGCCCATTGCGTATTGCGCTGCTCAATCGCTTGGTTAACCATAACGGCTGCGGTGAAAGCTTGATCATCCATATATTTGCCCGTCACGCTTTGCTCATAAATAGGCAAAAGCACCGACGCGGTCATGTACTCTTGGGTGTTAACCGAAGCCAAACCAAGGTTATTCAGTGCATTTCGGATCACGTCATCAGTGTCCGTTGCTGACGAAGTCCCCAATGAGGCCGACAGAACCTGTTTAAGCCTTGGAATGAAGGTTGATTCTGTTATGAGTTTCAGCTGGCTGTAGGCATCGGTGCAGTCCAGATCGCTACTGCTACCACTGAGCATGATTCGAGTGCCATAAATGCGCGAATCAAACTTAATCGCAGTCATCGGGTTAGGATCACTCAGCACCTGATCGAGGTTCTTTTGGCCGATGTCGATACCAATCAAGGTGCATTCTTTGATGTAGTTAAACCACGATTGTTCGATATCTGAGCCACCGACACGATTTGCATCACCCAACCCAGAGCGATCCATCACCTGTTTTCTCACTTTAATCAGTGACTGTAAACTGGATGCAAAGCCGTATTCCGTCATGGCGGGAGTTGAGAACGCCGTTTCAAACAATCGCGTGATTTGAAAGCCAACAGTCGAAATCGTACTGCCTGCGGCAGCAACACCGATGGGCACATTATCAACCACTCGAACTTGTCCCGTGTACGCATCCTCAATGCTCACTCGGGTACTGGGCCCAAACATGGTTGCAAAGACTAGCCATGAGACTAAAACATGTTGAAAGTTAATCCCACGACCACCTTGCATTAAGGCCTGAACAGAGACCATCAATACCCCAATGAGCAAGCCAATGCGAACCATTGAAGTAAAATCGCCTGTACCAGTGATCATCGCGACAGCGTTCAGGACCTGCTCTAAAAAAGCCGAATCCCCGATGGAATAGATCTCCCACATAACCTATTCCCCCAGCGCCGTAGATTTAACGGTGTAATAACGCTGTTTGCGAATGGTCTGAATCACTTGGTTAAAGTGCGCCAGCAATTCTTGCTCTGAGCCGTATCTTCGCTGCAACGCGGCGTACTCCTCATTGATTTGGCGACGTGCACGTTCAAGATCTTCCGTTAACAACTTCGCATAGGCATGATCTTCCACACCCGATGTGCTTCTAGCTGCGTTGAGCATGTCTTCAACCAATGCTCGGGCCATCTCAACAGCAATAAATGGAGCCGCTCGTGAAGCAAACGACCTAGCAGCCCCTTCATTTAATGCAGAAAGTGTTCTAATCATGCCGCCAATGCTCGCGGGAGCCGAGGTCATAAAAGCCTGTTCGGTGGTGCTAGCAGCCCCTGTATTTCGAGCAAATTTAAAAATAATGCCGTTACTAGAACCTGTACCAAGAAGTAAATTTTCTACCTGAGTTGATAACCCGGTAAGGGTCACGTTAGTGATTGTCGGGTTCAAACAACCGTCTTGCGTCACTGTGTCACATCGGTACATAGCGACGTTACCGCCGTGAATTAGATGCTCAATAGTCACTTTATTGCCATTCAGTCTGGTCAGTTTCGGGGCTTTACCTTGGCCATCAGCGGCATTAGCTAGATCACCAACAATGATCGAACCCGTCACCGACATAACTGCTTCAAGAAAACGGTCATCCCCCGATGCAAACCAGCTTGATGCCGAATGACGTTTCAGTGCTCGCCAAACCAAATTACCTTTAATCGTTCTGTTTACATCAGATGCCGCGACACTCGAAGCGTTCTCATATGGGTTCTTACCATTGGATTCACTCCAACTGGTAAAAACGTCTCCAGCCCCTTTAAGTGAGCTCAACATGCTGGCTTCTGTTTGCCCCTTTATACCAAAAGCAGCCAGGGTATCGTTCACAACTCCCTGAGCCATTTGACAGGAATTGCCGAAATACTCGTTCAACTGCTGGATTTTCTTTTGCAGTGTCTCCATGTGCTGGGAGCATTTCTCACACATAGCACTGAGCGCCAATTGGAATGCGTACCCCTTGGCGTTTGCAGCAACAGAGCGAAGTAATTGAACAAACTGATCCGCGTTAACAAATGACAAACTTCCCGCGAACATATCAATGCCACCACAACCGGCTTGGAATGACGGAGGCACCATAGAGACGAGGTTCTCGTTCATGATTCTGTTACGGACAACAACGCTTCCACCAGATATAACGCCACGCCGCTGACTCTCGAATACACCTGGCGCAGTGGTGTTGGTCATTGAACCAAACAACTGGTTCATCTCCTGTTGCAAGCTTGCTTGGCTCATAGATGAAAAACCAATCGCACAGGCGATTAGCGATACTCGGAATACTTTTTTCATCGTTATAACCCTCCTTGTGCACGCAGATAGCGAACAAGGAACTCAGGGTCCTGTAATATCTTTTCGTTAAGCTCTTGGGCTGACATCGCGAGTGACACGCCGGGTTGAACAGGTCTGGTGGCATAGTAAGTTTGATCGTCAATCCAACCGGCTTGATGGGCTGCGAGAATGATTCGATTATTGAGCTCATCAAGGCTCATTGCGCCTTGGCCAATCGGAGTGATGACATTAGGCGGATCAACTAAGAACACGGCAGGGACAGTCGTAACGGACAATGATTGAGCTTGTCCTGAATCGACTTTGAAATTGGGAAACTCTCCACCCGGTAAAGGCAAGCCATCGACAGCAATAGCAAACACCTCAAAACCGTAGTTCAAAGCCATGGATTCGATGATAGGCGCTTGAGCATGGCAGTAAGGGCAATCCGAACGATAGAAGAAGAACAAGCCAGCTCGTTTTGCTACCTCAACTAAAGCAACATCCCGTTGAGTGCCAGCTTCTCTATCCATCCGATTGGCGGCATAAGTCGCCAAGGGTCTTCGACTGATTTCATCCAAAACAGGATCACCCATGACCACCTGCTGACTAACATCAGCAAATAGTGAGCCCTTATCCATCATGACGCGCTGAAGATAAAGATAGGCTCTGACATTCTCACTCGTTGGCTCATCAATTGCCTTGTCCATAAACGATTGCATATGCTCTCGGAACCATGCGGCACTGAAGGGCTTTAGTTCGCTCTGACTGGACTCCACGACACCAGCTTCCGGCTCTATCAGCTCATCAGGCTGCTCAGGTTCAGGAATGACCTGATACCAAAACCAGCCTTCCTGACCACGCTGATAGAATGGCCCATCACTGGCATGGGCGGGCAAGATGAATAGAAATAAAATAATGATTGGGATGGTCACCCATAGGATAAACCAAGGTAACAAAGGGGTTCTCATTGTCAGCTCCAGAAAATTTCATAGAGCTAACATGCTAAAGATCCCCATAAGAGCGATTGGCCAGATAGATGAAGGAATCGTGTGTGTTTCTGACTAGCTGTTTTGACCAGTAACAACAGCTAACTTTAATGAGCAAAATATATGACGACGATTGATGGGGGGAGCCGATCAGATCGTAGCTTCTTGATTTAGTTCCATCGATTTAAGCAACAAAGCCGGATGCAGTGTAAATATGGGATAATAATCTCCTACCTTTGTGATGCTCTTTTAATCGGGGTCTGTTCCGTTATCGCTATCTAATCTAAGAACAAGGGCACTCGTATTTGAGTGCCCATGGTTTATCTGGATTCAATGGCTGGCTAATCAGGAGGCTACATCATGCCCGTGACAAGGCCTGCCGCCACAAAAAATACGATCATCCACAGCACCGAAAGGTTGAGCTTTTTGTGTAGATAGAAACCTACAATCACTAACGCCATGTCGATGGGAGCAACAACTGCGCTGCTAAATACTGGCTGGTAAAGTGCCGAGAGTAGCAATCCTACTACCGAGGCGTTTACACCGTTGATGGCGCCGGAGACCAACGGTTTGCTTGCCAGTGCTTGCCAGTTTTTAAGTACGCCAAGCAGTAAAAGAAAACCTGGTAGGAATACACCAAGCGTTGCGATCAGCGCACCTAAAATTGGCGTATCCGAAAGCTCATAACCGATAAAAGTTGCAAAGGTGAACATTGGCCCCGGTACAGCTTGTGCAGCGGCGTAGCCTGTTAAAAATACATCTGGGCTGAGCTGATCGCCAACAATGTTTTGCAGAAGCGGCAGCACCACATGACCGCCACCAAACACTAAGCTACCAGCTTGGAAAAAATCACTAAACAGCCCAAGCAAAGGCAACGTATGAGCCACTAACGGTAAGCCGAGTAAAAGCACCGCAAATAGAGCCAGTGGCGCTATAGACGGTTTAAACGGCTCGGTTGATGGCACGGAGCCTTTCCTCAGATATCGCAAACCGACAATACCGGCTCCGAGCAACACGAACATTTGCGTCATGATGCTTGGTGCCACCAACAACGCAATCGCAGTCGCGACGCACAAACCAGCGGTCAGTTTGCTTTGGCAGAAGTTTTTGTACATGCCCCAGGTCGCATCCGCCACGACAACGACAGCTAGTAGTTTTAGCCCGTGAACGATGTTTTGAAACATTGCGGTGTCGGTGATTTGGCTACTCACCATCGCTAGCGCCAACATGATGATCACCGAAGGAAGCGTGAATCCGACAAATGCTGCGCATGCACCACTTAAACCGCCGCGCTTATAACCCAATGCAAAGCCGACTTGGCTTGATCCCGGTCCCGGCAAAAACTGACTGAGCGCGACAATTTGAGCGTACTCGCTGTCATCAAGCCATTTCAGTTTCTCAACAAAGGTTTGGCGAAAATAACCAATATGAGCCGCTGGGCCGCCGAAGCTGAACCAACCCAGCCAGAAAAAAGTCTTGAAGATAGTGAACATGTCGAGCCTGTTTATTTAAAAAGCATTTTTGCTAATTTATCGAATGCTATAAAATGACTCAAATTGATGATTTTGATTTCATCTATGAATGAAATGGGATGAGGGTGTTGAAGTGAAAGAGGACATTCAGTGGCGCAACATTGACTTGAACTTGTTGGTGACGTTTTCCTACCTGTATCGCCATCGAAGCGTTAGCGTCGCGGCAGAGAAAAGTTGCGTTAGCCAGTCGGCGATGAGCCATAGTTTATCTCGTTTGAGGTTGTTGTTTGATGACCCGCTTTTTGAGCGCAAAGGGCATAAGATGCAGCCCACAGAGCACGCTCACCACATCGCGCCAACCGTGCATAACTTGCTGGACTCTATCGCCAAAGACTTGCTCACTAAGTCTGCCTTCCAACCTGAAAATTACGCGGGTGTATGTCGCATTGGGTTAACGGATTATGCTGAGTTTATCTTTGCGCCTCGGGTTTATGACGAAATACGTCAGCGCGCACCAGAGGCGCAGATCAGTTTTATTAACGTCAATCGTAGCAACTACGTGGCATTAACAGAGCAGGAAAAGCTCGATGTCATTATTGGCAGCATTCCGTTGTTAGATGACAACTTTGAGAGCTTGTACTTGTACACCGAAAAACACGTGTGCATGTGTGATAAACAGGTATTGAAAGGGGAAACACAGCTGTCTCTGGAAGCGTTCGCTAACATCGAGCAAGCTCTGGTAAGTCCCGATGGGAGCTTAAAGACACAAGTAGACCAAAAGCTCGCAGAACACGGCTTGAGGCGTAAAGTCACCGTGGCTTCGCGCAATTTTCTCACCATTCGGCATTTATTGAAAAAGCGCGATCTAATTGCCATCGTGCCAGAAAAAATGGCGTTGGCGGAGGGCTTTTCGGACGATCTCATTACTGTTAAGCCGCCGATCGCCGTTGCGGATTTTGATATTGCCATGCTGTGGCATTCCAGCCGAAACAATGAAGACAAAGGCATTTGGCTACGCGAGTTAATTTCTTCGACCATCAGCTCTAAATGATAAACATTTTGGGCACTCATCGTGCCTAGAGTTATTTGTTGTTGAACTTCTTACTACCCACTGAGTTATTAGCGTTATACCGAAATAGTACTGATTAAGTAAAATGAATGTCTTTGGTTAGGAGTAATGATACTCCTGATTTAATTCATAAAAGAGGATAATGGAAAAGGTATCATTGAGTTGTACCAGGTTGCTGAGGTCTGCTATCGGCACCTAAGTAAGTATCGCCAATACACATTAGCTCACTTTACTTCGAAAACCGTAACCAACGTTTTAATTGAGCCACCAGGAATCATAACAAAGTACATATTGCTCCCCACATGCTGCCAGACCTCGGCCTCTTGTGCATATTTTTTTGCTTTTTGGATAGCGACGTTTTCTGGCAACTGAGTTTTAGTTAGCCCCGAACATAGCAGCTTTGAGCACAAAGACTTCCAAGGATGCTTAGGTACGCCGTCTGAAAGCCGTTCCACGAATCTTTCAAGCGCGTGACGAGTCACCACGACAGGTCCAATTTTCGGAACGTTGATGACCTCATCGATGTCTCTCACTGTAGCATTATCGACGCTGTATTCTTCGAAGGAATGTGAGAGCCAATCGTCCTGCTTCTCTACCGAGATCTGTGCTTCCTGGTATCGAGTTAGCAAAAACCTAGTCAGGCTGTAAAGTGAATGCTGAGTTGAGCGTTGTTTCTGTAACTTTTTGATAGCTCCTTTACTGACCCGGATTTGAAGCCCATGACCGCTTCGGTTACTTCCCATCACCTCTTTCACTGACAGTAGGTGATGAATAGCATAAAGCTCAGCTGCAATTGGCTTTTGCTGCTCAGGTAGCTTGTCGTATTGCTCACCTAAATCGACCTTTAGCTCACCACCTCTTCGAAGGCCGGTCTTCCAGTAAACCGTAAATTCACCATCAATCTGCTTTGTTAACAGGGTTAATACCATCATGTTTGTTTCTCCTATTGGTTCTCTATTTTTCATTCTCCATGTTTTTTCAAATATGCAAGGCGTAAAAAAAGGGGCCGAAGCCCCTTGGATCAGATATGAACTTTCGGAAAGCCCATGGCACCGTAAACATTCAGCACATCATTCCAATCCCAACTTTTCACGCCAAGTGACGTTGGTATCGGAGGGATCAAGACTTGTGTCAGAATGCCTTTCTGCCAGGCTTTTTTCTTGAGTTCATTCGCTGCATTCAGGCCGGTCTCAGAGAGATCATGATCTGCCCAGATGTACAGCATTTTCACATTACTTGGTGGTTCAAACCTAGCCAGTAGGGTTGCATTCACAACCGACCAACATGTTTGTCCCGTTGCTCTGGTAACCGCTAAAGCCGTTTCGATACCTTCAGAAACACCTAGTACCTCACCAGGCTCACCAATCGGAATGGCACCACCTGTGATTGTTCTGTCACTTGGTATCGGCATCATCTTTTTAGGCCTTTCAACCGGCGCTTTGAATCCATCTTCACTTAGGTAGATCCGATGGAACGTGGCCGAACGCCCTTGCTGAGTAACGATTTTACCTAGCAGCGCTGGGTAGCTATCGATAAACAGGCCATCTTCATCATGGTAAGGCAAGTTTGGATGAAACCTCAGCACCGAATCCCATTCAGGACGAAGCCGGGTAACAATGCCACGACGATGCATGTAGTTCCAAACTGGTTGCGCACGAGTATCTGCAAGAGAAAACGTTTCTCCCCAGGTTTGATTCAAGCGATGGATAATCGCTTTGTCCTCTTCCTGCCTTTTCGTCTTCCAGTCAACAGCGTTACTCGGTATTACCCGAGTTGGTACTTGTCCGGGTTGAATACCTAGAACTTGACCGATTGCTTCAATAGACTGAGCAAAGTTCCATCCATTAATCCAAGACAACAGTTCAAAGCCATCATGAAAGATACCGCAGGTATTACAAACGCCACCACCGGTATATTCAGCATCTTTGAACAGCCTAAAGCCATCACGACCGCCATGAACAGGACAAGCCACATGACGGCCTTTTCGAGCAATAGCAGCATCAAGTTCTGGCACCAACGCCGCCAAGACTTGAAGCCATTGGCCATTGAGATATGGCCTTACTGTGTCAATTTGTAAAGGTAACGCCATATAACCTCCTTAAGTAAAATGCCGACTCCTACCACAGGAGGTAAAAGTCAGCTTGGGTCCTGCAATGAGCCGTTTGGTTAATGCAGGAACGTTAGTCAAGCTGGATACCATGTCGTCTTAATAGCCACATGATGGAATCACGAAGCACATCAGGATCGACAACCGCAGCCATTGAGCAAACACGAAAGCAAAATGGCGCTATTTCGTCATTTTGAATCCACGACAACACATCCTTGCGCAACCGAGTGCTGACACGACCGTCCAGCAATACTCGGATCGCATCCAATAGAATGCCTTCGCGTAACTGCCAGATTTCCGTGTCAGACCAAGTGACTGGGGCATCATCAAACTCAAATAGAAATTCGAGCTGTGATGATGTGTGTTGATGGGACTGCTTTTGTGATGTAGGAGAATGGGCAATGCGCCCATTCATTAAAGATAACCGCGTTCGGCAAGCGAAACGCAGCCCTCGGATGCGACCACAACATGGTCAAGCGTTCGAATATCAACAAGTGACAAGGCGTCACGGAGTCGATGAGTTATGCGTTTATCAGCTTCACTGGGCTCAGGATCACCCGATGGATGGTTATGAACCAGTATCACTGCTGCCGCATTAAGCTCTAGCGCACGCTTTGTTACTTCCCTTGGATACACGCTCGCCGCATCTAAAGTGCCTTTGAACAGCTCTTCAAATCGAATAACGCGATGCTTTGTATCAAGAAACAGCACGCCAAAGACTTCGTGCTCATACTCGTGCATCAGTGTTTGCAGGTATGAGAACGCCGATGATGGCTGTTCAATTTTGCGACCTTTACTCAATCGACCACGGGCAAGCTTGAGCGCCATATCTAAAATATCCGCTTCAGTCACTTGCTCAGGAACGATGTAAGTACCGGCTTCTTCGCCAGCTAAGAACTTTTTGTTTTTCATAGGAGTCTCCACAAAAAAAAGCGGAGACGAACCCATGCCCTGAAGGGGACGGAATCGTCCCCGCAGGGTGGTATAATTGATGTGGTTACTGAATTAACAGTTGTTGTGTTACTTCGAATAACTCACGCTTTAGATCTTTGACGTCATTAATCACAATGCTTTGAGGAAAGAATTTCTCAACACTGCGTGTTTGAATCCCGATCCCCAGCAGCTCAAAGCCACTGCGTCTGCACCGGTCAACAATGTCATGCGTGGCAGCCCAATCATCTGGGTCACCATCCGTTAGCACTATCATTAGCTTTCGCTTCTGTTTTTGCGCTAACAAACTGTTTGCCGCAAACCACATTGCTTGTGCCATAGGCGTACAACCTCGTGGTTTTTGGTCAAAACAGGCGGCCCGATGTCGAACCGATTGCTTGGGCAATAACGCGATAGAAACTTCCTGATGAATACCAGGAAAATAACTGACCGCAGGTACAACACCCGGTATGCCTTCCAGTGCCATGGCCAAAGCCAAAGCGGCTTCATTGGCAACATGAAAGTACTTTCGATTACCTTCGCCAATGGGTTTACCCATTGAACCCGATATATCGACCAGCAAGTGCACAGCAGCATTAGGCGCAATGCGAGGTTGCCTTTGAATAAACAATCTCGACTCACCTGCTTGTGAAGCGGCAAGACGATGGGTTGCAACTCGAAGACCGTGCCGTTTGGCATGATTCCGATTGTCCTGACTGGACTGAACCATGCCCCTAAGTCGGGCTCGAATTTGAGCGGACTCAGACGCCGATAAGGTCAAGATGGCCTCATCACCCAACATAGCGTGCTCTGCTTGGGGCAAACTGAGTGGAGTGACACCCTGATGTCCTTCAGCTTGTTCCGACAACACTTCTGCCACTTGGGCAAAGGTATCGGGTTCAAACTGAGCAGCACTGGCCTCTAAGGCTTGTCGCAAATTGTCAGCTTGATCAGAGTGATCTGAATCCCCCGTTTCAGCAGCATCCCCCATTGCAGACGAGTCTGCTTCCGGGGTTTGACTGTCACTACTGTTATTGCTGTAATTACTCGCATCTTGTCCAATGTCATCACCGCCATCAGCATCCGACTCATCCTGTGGTGGACGAGATTCTTCTTCCAACATGGAAACGATGGCATCGACAAGTTTTAGCACTTCACCTGTAGACACTAGGCTAGGCACTGCTGTCAGCATGGCGCTTAACCGGCTCATCGCTGCGGCAGGAAAGAGTTGTCTCACTCTTTCATCGACTGCTTGATACAAAGGCGTCAGCGCTTTCTGGCCCAGAAAATGGCATCTCAAACGGAACAACAACCATGCTTGCAAGTTAGATGCAGGCTCAAGCTGTTCAGGTACACACATTTGCTGTGTGTCCACCATGTACTCAATCACTTGCGAAATACTGCGCCGGGTTCCGGGGTAATCCTTTGCCAATTCGTTTTCAATGCGAACATCCTCAATGATATTGAGAAGTGCCTTTCGGATCGGCTTGGACGACGCCTTCTGCACCATTTCAAAATTAGTATGCCGAATATGCGCCGCTTCATGAGCCAGATAACCCCAAGCTATCTGTTGATAGTGTGGGTCGTCTGGGTTTGCTGTTGGGATCACAATCCGCTCACCATCGGTAAACGCATCTTGTCCTTGAATAAGCACCTTCACACCAAACTTTTCGCCATAAGCGGCGGCAACGATTGGCAGTGCGTTTTTTAATGGATGATTCATGGGAGTCTCCTAATCATTAGGGGGAATACTCCCTCAGCGGGAGCGTTTCCCCGCTGGGAATGTGGATGTTTAAACCTGTGCTTTTAGCTTATCCAGGTCGTATTTTTGACCTAACCAAGCCACCAATTGAGCTGGACTCTCGTGCTGTTCAAATGACGTTTTAAGCTGGTCTAAACTCAGGATGTCATCCAATGTCAGACCGTACTGGTCCTGTAACTGAGTAGACACCTCGTGTTGATATTGCAGCCAGTCCCGCTCAAAAGCGGCTTGCTGCAATGCCATGTTTGGAACAAATACCATGGCTGATAACCAAACACCTTGTGCGTCCGCATCTGCGATCAGCACAGGGTTCTTAGGGATCACGACACTATGTGTTGAGTACGACCGTTGTACTAACGCTCGACAACACGCCACTTCTGGTATCGATTCACTTTCAACCGCATCAGTCACACCACGAAAATGCGGTTCAAACTGGTTCAGTTGGCTGGGGTTATGGATGGTTGATTGCATAATTTCCTCTTACATAGTTCAGAGGACATGCGCCCTTCAGGGCAACATGCCCTCAAGGACGTTAGAAATAAAATGAGTTTGGTACAGTCGAACCAAGGTTTGGTCTGACGGTTGGTTGTGGTATTGCACGTAAGTTATCTGCCTGAGTAGATACTGGCTGTGCGGGTTTAGGTTCAGGTTTGGGCATCAGTTGTCTGATATCCAATTGACCTTCACCGTGCATTCTCATCTTGTCTGGATCAGACAAAATTAAAATGGTCGCCATCAGTTCGTGATAGAGATTGTCTGTCACAGGGCCGGTCTTCGGCAGACGAACAAATAAATTGTCCATCGCTTCAACCATCGGCTGAACTCGATGATCCAGGAATGACAAACCATCCAACTTGTCTCTTAATCGCTTGAGAGGATTAAGGGCTCGCTGGCTGATTTGATTCTTACCTGCAACGGAACGCTCAAACAGTTCATTGGCATCACGAGCCACCTCCCTAAAGAGGGTGTGTCCCATGCCATTGACCTTGTCATCTAAGCCACCACCTTGTTCAGCCGGTTGCATTCGATAGATGGCATAATCGAACTGAAGCCGTTGTTCCACGTCTTCGATGGGTGACAGCGCACGCCGGATTGCATCTGCAAATTCCGGGTGTTTTGCAACCCAGTCAAACGTCACCTGATCATAGTTGTCCAAGAACAACTGCTTGCACTGCGCAAACTCCTGACCGATCCGGTCAAGCTCTGGAACAATCTGATCAATTCGGTCCTCAGGGACGGCATAGCCACCTAAAAACCGCACACCGACTTGCTCACACAAGCGCTGCGCTTCTTTCTTAAGCCTTTCAAAGTTCGCCAATGCCTCAGGGTCGCAAATTTTTTTACTCCCTAAGCTGGCAACATCCTTCGGTGGAAGTTGGCTACCATTGGCTAATCTGAAATCTTCAGGCCTTAGTTTTTTTCTACCGCTCCAGATGGAACAGTCGATGTGACAAATCAAAAGTTTGTCGAGGGTTTGAATACTCATAGTGCATCCTCATGCGAGATGGGGACGCACCACTCCCAACAGGAGCAATGGCCCCCATTTGGGTGGTAGTAGTTGACGCGCTAATGGCAACATCACTATCAGAAATAGTAATTTTGCGAATCAGGCGACGATTGGTTGAGATCGATTTTCGCAGGCATTAAGTCCAGTGCTTCAGCTATCGGGCGAACCCGCTCTAAATCACTGCCTAAAAGCCTCAATACATCTTTTTCCAACTTCAGTTGGTCAGATACTTCTATCCCATCAGGACTCGCTACTGTGAGCGAACACAGTGGTGGTAATTGACGCTTAAAGGCCAGTAACAATAACAATGGCCATGGGCCATCATCAGTGTTAACAATGCCAGCGCCTTCACCTGACACCATGCTGATTTGATTGGTACTAGGTAATCCGCTTTTGCAAAATCCTAATGACCATTCTCCAATCCTGACCCGGTTATCATCAATAACAGCCAAGCCATAGGCTTCAAGCAGCTTTGCCATATCGAACAACGCTTTTTGCGCCAGCGAGATTTGGCCATTGACGTCCTTGCGAGTACGAAACTCCCAACTGACGTTATTGGCGCACGCGACACTATCAAGCGCATTTGAGAGTTCAAATGGCCGCCCTTGATGATCAATACCGACGTGTCCAACAAATCGATAACCCTTGTTGATTTTCTCATTGATTCTTCGGTCTGCTTCTGCGTTAGGATCAGTCGAATCAATCAATCGCTGCTGCGACAATTGACCGGCTTTTCCAAACCGAACTTCAATCTCCTGGTTATCTGATCCAACATAAATGGCCCATTCTTTGGCTGTCCCATCAGAATGACTGTAACGGTAAAGAGCAAAGCACTTTTCCATCATCAATCCTCCCAGTGATCACCGAAGACATCAGCGGCAATACGGTGAATGGCTTCACGTTGCTCCAACTCAGCACGAGCCGTCAAAGACCGAACCAGTGCATACTCCACTGCGTTAGGAGCACCTTTAAAAGCAAGTGTTAACTTTGCCCAGCGCACCAAGGTCCGAGTGGACATGGTGATACTAAGCTCAGCACCGCCATCCGCGCCCCCAATAAAAAGACGACGAATGTCACCAGCCACCTTCACCATTTTTTGGCGAAAGACTTCTGGCAAGCCCGGCGCAACGTTCTCCAGAATGGCTTCCTCTACAGAAGGCTCTGCATAGGTCGCTTCGATGATTCTAAAGCGATCAAGAAAAGCCAAATTCTGTTGAAGCACACCTTGATACAAGCCCGTTTGATCACCGCTGCCCGCACTGTTGCCGGTTGCGATAAAACGAAACTTGTTATGTGGCATGATGATCTCACCGCCATTTTGTGCGATGACCAACGGGGCACCTTCCAAAATGTCATTGAGCCCAGCCAGTTCAGCAGGCTCAGCAAGATCCATTTCATTAATGATCAGCAAATGGCCATGCTTGACAGCCATTGCCAGCGGTCCATACACAAAGGTCATGTTGCCATTAACCAGCGTGTGGTGACCGATAAGATCGGACAACTCCAATCGACCGTGCGCAGTAATTTGCTGAACAGGCCAATTCAATCGAGAAGCAACTTGGCAAATTAGCGAGGTCTTACCGCATCCAGTGGGGCCTGTAATATACAAACCGTCACCGTCTGGGTTAGACAAAAACGCCAATACGTCACGTAAGTCTTCTTTTCTAAAAACATACTCGTCCTTGCGAACGGGAATGTTTGGATGGGTAGTGTCGGCACCAAATCCTTCCAGAACGAAAGCATCAGGAGCCGGGACATTAAACGCTTGATTCACTTGAACCAAAAATGGGGATTGTTCAGTCATGATAAACCTCATCAGTTTTGACGAGGCCCCATGCCCCAACAGGGAATGAAGTCCCCGTCGGGTGGTGTGTTGATTGTGGTATGGCTGTGTATGTAAGAGTTCAGCTCGCTCTATCATTCGTATCCAGCATTGGCTACGAGTGAAACTGCTTTCTGATGCACTTGGTATAAGCGCATTAGAAAGGAGCCGAAATCGGCTCCAAGTGAACGTTAAAAGTAGAATGAGCTCGGCGAGTCACCTGGCAGAACTAAGTTCTCTTGCTCAAGGCTGATTTTGATTGGTGTTTCAACGGGCTGATCTGGCTTATTGGTGCTGATGCGCAACCGCTCTTGTGGCGCTTTTCGGTAAGCGGCTAAAACCTGTTCATCCAGCTCGCCTAATTTATCGGTGGCCAATTGCTTATAGTCCACCGCACCTGCCATCATGTAGCGGCTGAGTTTGACCCCAGCATAGTCGGCATGAGCGTAGTTACCCATCATAGCGACCAATTTCGACTGAGCATCTCGCATTTCCTCTTTCAAAGATTTAATGTGGTTTTCCAGTCGGACCACTTCGGCGTGTGCTGAGCAATACTGTCGAGACAGCGATGTCCAACGGTATTGGGCTTCACCCTTGGGAACAAAACAATCTTGCTCAGGGCATTTTGGCGGTTCTTTTT
This sequence comes from Alteromonas sp. MmMcT2-2, assembly GCF_022348305.1. Lineage (NCBI taxonomy): Bacteria > Pseudomonadati > Pseudomonadota > Gammaproteobacteria > Alteromonadales > Alteromonadaceae > Alteromonas > Alteromonas sp. MmMcT2-2. The sequence continues at coordinate 48,117 of NZ_JAKRFA010000005.1, read as the reverse complement.
TAGTTTGAACTAACTCCCAAAACTGAAGCGCCGTTTCTTGCAACTCAGTTAAGAACGCCGCGTCTCGTTGTATTTCAAACTCAATCAGTTGATCCTCAAAATAGAATACCAACCAACCACGCGTGCTATTGGCGACCAGTATTTGATGCTGTACTTGTACCCAATACAACTGGTACGCCTCGCTTTGTTCTCGGTGAGCTTGCACATCCTCAAAAACTGACTGGCAAGGACATTTCAGTTCAACGGGTTCGCCCGCATCGTTGATGCCATCAAAGCTGGCTCGAAAGATTGCGTTATGATCGGCTTCTGCACATAACGGCAGAAGAAAGTCATTATGCGCATTCTCAAATGCTCGCCTTGCTTGAGGCTCCAACCTTATACCGCGAAGCACATTTGGATTATTCGACAGGTCTTCCGGTAATACGAATCCAGTTTTTTCTGCCCATAATCGCCAAGGTGTTTTGTAGGGTGAACGCCCCATAATAATTGGGGCTTCAGATGCCGTAACCCCTGCAATGCGCCACTGGTGCCATGCAGGAGTACGTTGTGATAGGTCGATAACCTTCATATTGCCTCCTTTGAGGGGGAGACTCCCCCGAAGGAGAGAACTCCCCTTCAGGGTTAAGTGGTTACTTTGCTGCTTGTGCTAACGCTGTTTGGTGCTGAACAACACTTGCTTGAACCGAATCAATTGCCGCTTTACCGGCTTGAATCGAACCTAAGACAAGGGCAACAACCAATACCAAGCGAAAAAGTGAGGCTGATTTAGTCATGGAAGATCTCCAAAAAAAGACGAGACCTTCCCCCTGACGGGAGAATAATCCCGCCAGGGTTAGTAAAATGAATGCGTGGCGCTAAGAAGCTAAAGGCTGTGTGAGCGCTTTGGCTGCTTGTTGCTGTGCATTAAATATTTCTTGTTTCGCAAACGTCAGTTCAACACCTTGAAAATGTTCATTGGCATATTCCAATGCACTATTCCAAGCGTTTGAAGCTTCCGCCCGCTCGATAAGCTTGTAAACAAGCCCTCGGGTTCGATCATCAACTTGCTCGGGTGGAATCACCGATGGCTCAACAACGTGTGTTGCTTGGCCTTCGATAATTCGCTCTGCTTCGTCTTGATCGAAAATTCCCACAAAGCCAAACGCAATGCGGGAACACTGGATCATGGATTTATGTCTTAGCATTCGCTTAGTGTGCGTCTGCCATGGACCATCTACACGGTAAGGGCCATTTTTGCCGTTACCTTCAAAAGGTGGTCGATAGACTTCATCCAGATACTCAGTGATTTTGACTGGGTGCGAACGGTCGCGCCGATAGATGATGCATTCCATCCATTCAGGGCATTCTTTCGCGCCATCCAGTGAGACTTTGTTTTCTGAAGTCTTAAACTCCATGCCATCAAACTGGTCGTGTTGATTGATGATGCGAGACCATCCATCGACACCTACCACTGGAATAATTCCAGCTTGTTTATCAGGGAACGCAAAAATCTCTTTGGTGAAAGGGTTCAAGCCGTACTGATCTGCAACCACCAAGAGCGCCATCATCTGCTCATTGGTCGGTGCACTACCGTCACGTTGCTTGAATGCTGTTGCTTTTAGGGTATCGAACAATTTGTTTGGATCGACACTAAAGCGCTCAGCAAAGCGTTGGATTAGCTTTGGTTTTTCCATTATGGACTCCGACAATCAAAGTGGGAGTCTGCCCCTGACGGGAAAGTACTCCCGGCTGGGTTAAAGCGTTTTTGCTCGGTTAAAAATCTGGTGCAGGATAAGTTTGTGCCCAATTAGCTTGGGAGCTCGCATCATCCGCTGGTGATGGCTCAGATGCTTTGTTCACACTATCAAGAAGCAAAAACTCGTCCGCGTCCACTTCGGTCAATCGATGCTTAATACCATCTTTCTCCCATGAACGCGTGCGCTGAGGACCTTGAACAAAAAGCTTCGCGCCTTTTTGGATTAAATCTTTTGCCCTTAGCCCTAACTTAAATCCACCACGATCTCGAAAAACAACCCGATGCCATTCCGTATGCTCTTTGAGCTCATTGGATTGACGGTCGCGCCATTTCTCAGAAGTGGCCAGCGAAATGCTGGTCACCAAATCACCTGATGGATAGGCTCGCGTCTCTGGCTCAGCACCAACGTAGCCTATGAGTGTTACTTGGTTTTTCATGATGTTCTCCTCGTCTTAGTTGAACTCTGTGCACACAGTCGCTTCTACCCGGCTGGGCAAAGAAGACTGACGACGCAGATAGGTTGGTATTTCGAGTAAAGCCATGTCGTACTGATGTGGCTCTTTGTAAAACGCAGATGTCAAACGGGGCATACCAGGAGCTTTAGGCACTGCCATTGGACGACGTTTTGGTGTTGGTGTGAGCAATCGCTTGATTTGAGTAAGTACAAATCGAAACGGGCGCACGCTTTGACGAGCAAGCAATCGCAAAAGCGACCAGCTCAGTTTTGCAAGCAACATAATGCCTGCGATTTGGATAATAAATCCGAAGATATATTCCATTGGTGACTCCTTATGTTGGTTTTGAAGGAGTCACCCCCAACTGGGGAAAACTCCCCCAGCTGGGTGGTGAAAAGGCGAACCGTAAGGAACGCATGGTTGAGCATGTAAAAACATGCAGGCTATTTGTTTAAGGAGGCTAGCTACCTCTTAGTACCACTGAGAAAACTCAGCGGCGGGCTTCCTTTGAGCTCATGCTCTCAGGCGCAGATATCACTGAAACAGATCAGCAATATTTGATAGTCAGTGTAACCGTCTTATCCAGACAGGATAGTTAGAAAGATGCTCAATTCTTCCACCTAGCTGAAAGGCCATTACCTCACAGAGGATTAGTCTAGGGACTGATTATTGTCATATCAGGAGCAAACTTATGGCCCAAGCAAAACCCAATTACTCAAAACCCATCTTTGAACAATCATTCACAATTAACAGCTTACAGGCGCAACGTGTCGTTGACCGTGTTTTTAGGCGCACGGTCAGTGCGCTCTACGGAATCGATGTCATCCTACGCATCATTGGCGATGAGAACGAAATTGATGAAGTGGAACAGATCATTAGCCAGCTGATCGAGGATTGCGCTATGGCGGTAGACAACGAACAAGCTCGTTTGGACAAACTGATGGAGTCCAACGGTATCGATGAAGTACCTGACTACACCGATCCGATTACCTTCAACGCCAAAATCAGCTCGCCTCAGGTTGGCCAGTTTGTTGGCTTAGTGCGCAAACTCGATGCGTTGATGATCTCAATGGACACACTCTGGTTATCTAGCGTGCTTAGCAACAAGCAACGCGTTGATGGCAACTACGCATGGCAACAGCGCATTATCAAACTTGCACGACGCATTATTGATATCGAAATTCGAGCACGAAAATCAGCCCAAGCTAAGGGTAAAGAAGCAGAAGTTGAGCAAGCGGTGCCTTCAACCGATGACGATATCACTGAAGAGGAAACAGATAACCCCGCCAACTAGCCAACTAGGCTCCCATCAACCAGCCCCTCTCGAAGGGGCACTATATCGCTATCCATGCTATCGGTAATGAGTTCAATAAACAGTATACAATGTACGCATAATGCAGTACATTGTATTGCTTATTTATCATGGAGAAGCACAGTGTCGCGTTCCAAAGAAGAGACTTTGTCAATACGAACATCTAAAGAAATCAAGCTGTTGCTAAAAGCAGCAGCGGAAAAAGAACATCGCTCTCAAGCGTCTATGATAGAAATACTAATTTTGGATTATGCAAAATCGAATGGGCTAAGCACCATCATAGCCTCAGATAATACTAAGTAGTTACGTCTGATTATTTTAAATCGTTATTAATATGATGAAATAATTAGTATTTAATACGATAAACGACTGAGTAATTCGATTATAAATGAACATTGCAAAGGGGAATAATAGTGGCTAACGGTAAAATACTGAGACAGTTGATTAGGGCTGGAACCATTGGTGATTCCGAGGCCTTTCGGCTTGCTTCAGAAGCTGTTATTCAAGATGAGCGTCAAAAGCAACATCACCTTCTTGCAAATGATCTTGAGCAGATATTGTATGGTGAGCATTTAAGACCGCTTAAACAAAATGGACGTAACGCTTTGCCTACTCCTCCTGTAGATAAAGAGCGAGGACTACCACTTTTAGATGTTCGACAAGCTCAGCGACCAATAGAAGAAATGGTTTTACCTGAATCTAGTATCGCACCCATCGAGGAACTTCTTGAGGAACACCGCCGTGTCGATGTACTGAGAAGTTTTGGAATGAAGCCTTCTGGAAAAATTATTTTTCATGGTCCTCCAGGTTGCGGGAAAACCTTAGCAGCTGAGGTCATTGCTTTTGAGCTTGATTTACCTCTTGCAATTGTTCGTCTCGATGCGTTGGTATCTTCTTTTTTGGGTGAAACAGCCGCGAATCTTCGCAAAGTTTTTGATTTTGTTTCTGAACATTCTATGGTGGTTTTATTTGATGAATTTGACGCCATAGGCAAAGAACGTTCTGACTCAGGTGAACATGGTGAGTTACGCCGCGTCGTTAACGCAGTGCTTCAGATGATGGACGCTTATCAAGGGAAGAGTCTAATTTTAGCAGCTACAAACCATGAGCACATTTTAGACAGTGCTATCTGGCGACGCTTCGATGAAAAAATTGACTTCCCATTACCTGATGAGCTGCAAATACAACAAATTCTTTCACTCAAATTGCGTGGTGTACGTCGCCAATTTGAGTTAGATGATAAATCTATCCTCGGGATATTTTCTACAAAGAGTGGCGCTGATATTGAACGTATTGTTCGTAGAGCAGTAAAAAGGATGATCCTACGTAGTCAGGAATTTTTGACCGTTAAGGACTTGAAGCAAGCAGCTTCTCGAGAAAGTTAAAAAAGGGACTAGGAATGGCTAATTATGAACATCTTAAGATTGAAAGAGAACTGCTTGAAAATGAACGTAGAACAAGGAAAGTCAATATCCCAAAACATCCACGAGGTGATCTTCGGGGGCATGGTCAAAAATTATCTAGAGACTTAACTGAATCAATCAGATTCGCACAAAGTCAGCAAACGTCACGTCCGGGTAATTTTGTACTGAAAATTCGTTATACAGGACTTCTCGATATTACCCATCTAAACAAACATGGTATCGAGTTTGTAAGCCAAGAAGACAATCATCTGTGTGTTGTTTTTGTTGATGAAACCGGAATGACTGTGTTTGAAGATCACCTGCAACGCTTAGGTTTGGACGAGACAGAATTGACGTACAAGCAGATTCTCGAGGCCATAGAGGGAATCGATAACTGGACAAGTGATGACCGGAAAAGTTGGGCTCTAAGAAGGCATGGCTTACCAAGGTCAGAGAAGTTTCTCTTAGATGTAGAGCTTTGGCCTGTAGCTGTTGCTCATCACCCAGAGAGATTAAGCACTTGTGATGCATTTGAGCGTTGGCTAGCTCATAACGGAATACGGCGAACAGATAAAGTTAACCTTGATAGCTTAGTAATGTACCGTTTGGAGGTTAACTCTAGTCAGGCTAATCTACTGCTGAATCACTCTGATGTCAGACTTGTTGATCTCCCCCCCAAGAGCGGTATTCGCTATAGCCAACTAAATTGTGACATCAATAGAATTCCTGAAGGAATACAATCCCCTACTCATCAAGCTGCAAGAGTTTGCGTCCTTGATAGCGGAGTAAATACTAACCACCCCCTGTTGGCACCCGCAATTGCGGAAAGTGCAGACTTTATTGGTGATACAGACGGCATGGATTTGAATGGTCATGGCACTGCTGTTGCTGGTGTAGCTCTGTATGGTGACTTGGAAGCGTGTAACTCAACAAATTATTGGCACCCTGAACTTTGGATTTTCAATGGTAGAATTCTTGATGAGAATGCAGAATTTGACTCCAGTTCTATCGAAAAAACTCTCATTGAAGCTGTAACCTATTTTGTCGAAGAACACCAATGTCGGATTTTCAATTTGTCGTTAGGGAATTCCAATGCACCTTACGATAATCGTCATATTCGAGGAATTGCGTATGTCTTGGATAAATTGGCTAGGGACTTCAATATCTTATTTGTCGTTTCTGCTGGGAACTTCTCAGGCTCTATCGATCCAGATGTGCCAAGACATAGCTGGAGAGACGAGTTTCCAGAATACCTTCTAGCTGACGAAAGTATTATCATAGATCCAGCTCCGGCACTAAACGTTCTAACGGTGGGAAGCTTGGCTCGACATAATGCGACTTTCGATGCTCAACGGTATCCTGAAATTGGGCAATTGGCTCCAGCCACAGAAAATCAACCATCCCCATTTACACGTCACGGTCCCACTATTAAAGGTGCAATTAAACCCGAGCTGGTAGCTATGGGTGGAAACTTGGCTTCTCCAATAAGAACAGGCAACGAACTCAATGCAGTTATGCGAGGCATGGGGGTACTGACCTGTAATAGTCGATTCGTTGGGAACACATTGTTTAGCGAAATTAGCGGAACAAGTTTTGCGGCACCTTACATTACCCATCTTGCAGGTCGTTTATTGAATAACTACCCGAAGGCTTCTGCTAATTTGCTCAGAGCACTACTGGTTAATCATGCGAATATGCTGTCGGAGATTGAAAGCAGCTTTCCTGAAGATATGAAGAAATCTTATAGGAGCGCAAATGGACGAGATGCGTTTAGAGATATAGCTGGTTATGGTGCTGTTGATGAGGGGGAGCTTTTTAGATCTTCACAAAATGCCGTTGTCTTAATGGCTGAAGAGAAAATTGAAAACAACTCGCATCACTTTTTCGAACTGCCGCTTCCCGATGATTTTTTAAGGTCTCAGCGTGCTTCCAGAGAAATTAGAGTTACTCTGTCTTATTGTCCAGCGGTCAGGACAACTAGGATAGACTATGTGGCCACTAAAATGTCTTTTAGGTTAGTCAAAGATCAGTCGCTTGAGTCTGTTCAAAGGCATTTCAATCACAGTACTCAGGATGAAACTAAAACCAGAAATGATGATGCTACAAGTAATAGGGACATAAGTGCTGAATTAAGAGGTAAAGGTACAGTTCAATCTTCAACTTGGCGGATTAAACAGCCGAAGCCTTCTGAAAAGTGGTTTGTTGTAATTACTCGACAAGATAGAGATTGGGGTGAGGCGTTGAGTTTCGAACAAGAAGACTATGCCTTGGTTGTGACTGTCACTGATCGAGAGAATGAGGAAGCCCAGCTGTATAGCCAAATATCACAACGCATAGAGCTTAAGGCTAGAGAACGTGCACGGGCTCGAGTGTAGGGAATTCTTGTTCTGTAAAAATCACCCATGGAACGGGAAGATTTAATTTTTCGGGCCATATGTATTAGGAAAAAAGGATGAAACTGCACAGTATTCGGGTTTCAAATTTTCAGAGTTTTGGTGCTGAACCAACAGAACTGACACTGGAAAATATTACCTATCTGATTGGCCCCAACGGGTCAGGCAAGACTGCTGCACTCCAGGCTTTGTGCCGACTGTTTGCATTTGATCCATCATTACGCCGTATTCAGCGCTTAGACTTCCATGTCCCGCACGATGAACAAGAAGCGCCCGAAGAAAGGCAGTTATGGATTGAGGCGGACTTCGTGTTCCCCGAGTTGGAGGATGAAGAAGATAACTCGACCGTTGCTCCCCATTTCAGTCACATGCGCCTTGATGACCCTGACGGAATTCCTAGGGTACGATATCGCCTAAGTGCCACTATGGGCCTGGATGGGGATATTGATGAGACTTTTGTGTATGTGCTTGAAGCTGGCCCGGATGGTTCGCCTCTAAATCCTCAAACGGTTCCAAGGTCTGAACGAAATCACATACAAGTCCACTATCTGCCCGCAAGAAGAGATCCGACTGACCACATAGCATATGGAACGAACGCGCTGCTTGGCCGCTTGCTACGGGCAGTGAACTGGGAAAATGAACGGGAGGAAGTCAAAGGGTTCACCGACCAGATTAGTGAGAGTTTGGCTGCTAATCCATCGGTCAATGCTTTTAGTGCCCACCTGAAGAAAACTTGGGGCACCCTTCATAAAGGCAGCTACTTTACAGATCCCAAGATTACTTTTGTGGCATCTGAGATCGAGGCGTTGCTTCGTCATTTGTCCGTATCATTCTCGCCTGGACATGATGAACATCTTGTCGATTTTTCCAGACTCAGTGACGGCCAGAAGTCGATGCTCTATCTGTCATTGGTTCTTTCATCTCAAGCAATTGGGCGTGCTGTCCTTGCCGGTGAGGACGGCTCTTTTGACCCAGAAAAATTGCGTCCGCCAGTCTTTACTTTGATTGCCCTTGAGGAACCAGAGAACAGCCTCTCGCCTCACTATCTGGGGCGGATTGTCAGCGCTCTGAACTCCATGACGAGCAACGAGGATGCTCAGGCCCTAATCGCTACGCATGCTCCGTCAATGTTACGACGTGTCGATCCGGAACATATTCGATATCTTCGACTTACCGAAACCCGGCAATCAAGAATTACGAAAATCCAATTACCCGCTAAAACCGATGAAGCGCACAAGTTTGTACGCGAGGCTGTCCAGGCATTCCCTGAGATTTACTTCTCACGTTTGGTTGTGTTGGGTGAAGGGGATAGCGAAGAAATTGTACTACCGCGCCTTTTCCAAGCAAAGGGTGCGCCAGTTGATGAATCAGCGGTTACGATTGCTCCGCTTGGAGGTAGGCATGTCAATCATTTTTGGCGCCTGTTATCAGCACTGCAAATCCCATTTTTGACCCTTCTCGATTTAGATGTGGGCAGATATCAAGCGGGCTGGGGAAGAATAAAGTATGTAAATAACCAACTTGGCTTATATCAACCTGAAAAAGTTCTGCCAAATACTTTTTCTTTATCAGATTGGAATGATGACAAAGTACCTGTTCGTACCCACCACTTCTTTGAAAACGGCACTAAGAGTGTATTTGCAGAGCTGGAAATGCGTGGTGTGTTTTTCTCATTTCCAATGGATTTAGATTTTTCAATGCTCCTTGCTTTCCCAGATGCTTACGGTGTTCAGCAGGAAGTTCCGGATGACTCAACAATTAAAGCCGTGTTAGGCAAGAGCCATCATGACCCATCCCAATATAGCTATGACGAGTTAAATCTTTTCTCTACGTATCACAAGCTTTTTAAACTGGGCAGCAAGCCCGCTGCTCATATCGAAGCTCTCGCTCAACTAAGCGACGAGGATTTGCTGGCGAACATGCCTGAATCATTTGGACGACTCACTGATGCCGTGATCGCCAAGCTTGCGGAACTGCCCGAGTGATTGCTGTAGATGCATGGCTGCCTTCGGATGGGCTAACTCTTGAACCCAATGCACTGCGGGCTGCGAAGGAACAAGCGCGCTGTCTTGCACTGACGGCGGGGCCGGGCGCGGGCAAGACGGAAATGCTTGCACAAAGAGCTGACTTCCTCCTACGAACCGGAACCTGCCGTTATCCGAAGAGAATACTCGCTATCTCTTTCAAAGTTGACGCCAGCAAAAACTTGAAGGAGCGAATCCAGCAACGCTGTGGACAAGAATTGGCTTCCCGTTTTGATAGCTACACATTTCATGCGTTTGCAAAGCGTATTATTGATCGCTTCCGAGTAGTGCTTACTGGTAATGATGCTCTTGATCTGGATTATTCGATTGGCGAAAGAAAAGTCACAAAAAGGCAAATTACATTTCATGATCTTGTACCGCTAGCAATTCAAATTCTTAAGGCCTCCACTGTCGCAAGAAATGCCATACGCCAAACTTACAGCGATGTTTTCTTGGATGAATTCCAGGACTGCACGGATCAGCAGTATGAACTCGTGAAGGTAGCCTTCCAAGGTACGAGCATTCGTCTCACTGCTGTCGGTGATACCAAGCAGAAAATCATGGGATGGGCAGGTGCATTGGACGGAATTTTCCAAACGTTCGCTAGGGATTTTTCAGCGGTCCCATTAAACATGTACCGAAACTTTCGTTCAAAACCACGCCTGCTTCGGATGCAGAACGAGATAATTCGCGTGCTCGATCCGGCTTCCGTCATGCCAGATCACCAACTTGCTGGTGAAGAGGGAGAGGTCTTCGCGTGGCAATTCGAGAATGCCCAGGGTGAAGCTGAGTACTTGGCCGATTTGATTGCCGGGTGGATAAGAAATGAACAGGTTCCGTTATCCGAAATCGCCGTATTAGTGTCCAAACAACTAGATCTTTACGCCAATCACCTGATGGTGGCATTGGAAGTTAGGGGAATACCGTACCGGAATGAGCAGGAGATGCAGGATATTACTGTCGAACCTGCCGCAAGGCTCGTTGTTGACTATTTGTCCTGTCTCTATGGCCAGCGAGAGCCCAAAGCCTGGATTCGGCTGATGAATCAATTGATTCCCTTTGCCGATGACGAGGTGCAGTCTAGCGTCAGGCAAAATTTCCAAAGCTTCTTCAAGGAACAGCGAAAAATCATCGCCATGGCCGAGTTGTTGGATGAACCGTTTTCGGGATGGTGGGATTCTGTGTGTAGATTTTTGAAGAAAATAGGAATGGAGACTCTTGTTGCTCTCTCGCCTGACTATGAGTCACATGCCAGATTAGGTGAAGTTGTGGGAGATACCAAAGCGCGCATTGAAGAATTGCTTGAACTTACCCCCGACTTGCCTCAAGCCTTGACTCGTTTCTCTGATGATCAGGCTGTGCGTATTCTGACTATCCATAAGAGCAAAGGATTGGAGTTCGACTCAACGATAATTTTGGCCGTTGAGAACGAAATATTTTTTGGGGATCAAGATTCTAATCTGTGTGCTTTCTTTGTTGGTGTATCCCGTGCCAAGCGTCGGCTTGTTCTTACATACGCTAAACAACGCGACAGGCCCCTTAACTATGCTAAAAGATGGGATGTAATTCGAACTCCACAACAGGAATATCTTCAATATGCAGCACAGTTTATTACCGATTTAACGCACATTTAAAAAGTCATTAGCTAAACTACTCAGTTCAAAACTTGCAAAGCCATAAACCGTCCTCAAAAACGTTCTCTTTACTAAATATAATGCAACATCTAGCGCGATGTCAGCTCCAAAATATACTGGAGCTGACAAAGATTTTTTCTTCTAGTTATTCCCCGAAATTTCCTCCGTCGCCTCCTGACGCAGTTTCTGGGCATCCATTCCGTTTAGCCGTTCAAGGGCTCTGTCTGCGGCACTCTGACGATTTCCATCAACGTTTAGCGTACTTCCTGAGCCTGTGAGTCTTTCCAGATCCAGTGACGGTACTTCGGGTAGGTTGCCTGTTATCGATAAGATACCTATCCATTCATCCAGATTGACTTGGCTCCAATCCACCTGGTTTAACTGACTCGCGGTCAATCCTTCACAGTTTGGAGATTTCGCACTGCCCCAGCCAAGGCCCAATTGCGGACGCACTTGCTCTTGAATGATCCGTGAAAGCGGCGAAGTAAAGCAGCAATATGATTGCCGTTTCTCAACACAGGCACCTAAGAACTTAGACTTGCAGTAAGAGCCCACATAGTGGCAACTCTTCAATACCCGCTTAGCGTTCATCTCAAACTCACTCTGCTCACATTTCCAGATAAGCTGAATGAGGATCATGGTGACTGAGTAAATCATGTAGGCCGTCATAACCGTACTCAGAACCGCGCCCGCAGCGCCACCCAGCGCAAAGTTACCACCCGAAACGACACCATCGGCTCCAACTGCGCCACCAACGTTACTAAACAGTGCCGATTGCGCCCCCGAACCAAAGGTCGTACCTACCCATTCAGCCGTTTTGTTGGTCAACACCTGCATGAAGCCAGTCGCAGCTTGCTCCGCTCCCGCGCCAGCAGCCGTTGATGGCCCAGCCCCCATAAGAGAGTCCCAAGCAGACACAAAGGGCTCTTTGACCGCACTCCAAGTACTCGTGATTGGCTCCCTAAGCGTATTCCAGGAACCATAGATTGCCGACGACGGATTCATGGCCATGACTGCCGTATCAAGCTTGTTGACCGCCACAATCATTGTGATGTAATCCGATAACGACACGCCACTTGGCTTTTCACAGCAATCCACTATACCGCCAACGGCTTTTTTGCACTGGCCAGCATTACCTTTAAAGACCGTACACTCGACGTTATCTTGGCCATCAGCTCCCGTGCATGACATATCATTGGTCATAAACTGCGCCGCATTAAGCATCGCGGCGGCCTCTGCAAAGTTAGCCTGCTTGATTGACTCTGGCTCTAAACAATCTGTGCCCATACAGCGAACTGGCCCCTCACAGTTGTATTGAGTTTCCATTCGTGCATTTTGCACTTCAACGCTTTGTCCACAGTCATACACCAAACTTTGGATATAACAGAAGCCTTCATGACCAGCCCCGCCTTCAGTGCATTCGGTTCTGACATACTGGCAGGCCGGGTTTTGCTCCAGCGCGGCACACGTATTGGTGGTCGTGTTTTGTCCGTTATTGACGATGGTTTGTGTATTACCATTGGCATCTACCCAGCTATCTGAGCTGCCCATGTTGAATTCTGGATGAGCAGTCGAAGCATTGTAGGTCGCTTTTGCCCTCCAGCATGAGAGCCCCAGTCCATCAGAGCTGCCACGACTGGTTAAATGAGCAGGAGACGAAACAACCGTCGGATAAAGGCTTCCAAGATTGGCCAACTCGCCACTACCAACTGTTAACCCGTCGATTCGTTTTATGCCCGTATCCAAACACTGCCACTGCACCGCAGTGAACTGATCCGTTTGCATCAAGCATTGGTCTATGCCCGGATCACTTGATTGATGAACAACGTCTTGCTCTAAGTATTTGCCAGAGAAGGTCAAGGAAGCACTCAGTTTCGCAGGAGCCAAACACTTCTGAACTTCTCGGCTGCAAGTATCGAAATCGACTTTGTTCCAGCCGGACTCACATCTGGAACGCGTGACTTCCTGCGGTTCATGCCACGAAATAATCGACCCATTAACGACCTTGCACAATGAGCCAACCAAGGTTCCTTTTGGACAGGTCATTTCAGGGTATTTAATGGACGGTTTCGTCTCTGTGACCGTCTCCTTGTTGCCCGTCAATGAGAGTGTCGTTTTCCAGCCATTTGCCTTGGACGGCGACTCGGTGATTTTTATCTCAGTATTTTGATTATCAAACACTCTCAGCGTCGCGTTTCCAGTTTGCATGGTACTGCTGTGCTGTGGAACAAAGCTGAGCGTTTCAGAGCTAAAGCAACCGCGCTCAATGGACCAGCTTTGTTGATGGGTTTCAGCGGATACACGTCGTTCTAACTGACACTGAGTAAGCGTGCTGATCTTCTCGCACACCTGGTAATCCGGTACATGCTTGGTTTCAGTAAATGGCGTAATCGTCTGAGTAGGCTCACATGCCTCAAAACTACTCGGCATAAGATTGGATACCACGCACTTTGGATCGCTGGTTTGCAATCCACAGTCATAGGTATCGGTAAAACGAATGCATTCACCTTTATCATTGGTTTCGGCACATTCTGACGACATGAATCCACAGGAAGGATTCGCTTCAAGCACTTGGCAGGCCTGATTTTCAATCCCCTTATAGCTTTCATCATCCACACTGACTTGTACACGCCGACACAAAGGCGATATGCCAGCAACAGGGCTTGGAGCAAAGTAGGATTCACAAACTGAAACACCATTGACCACCGTACATCCGTTGGTTGAAGACGGCTGATCCGTGCATTGAATGCTGTAGTCTGAAAACTTAGTCGGGATATCCGCTGCTTGTTCGATACAGGATTGTGGCGACCAACTATCATTCATCACCACCTTGGTTGGATCAAAGCGCACCTTGATACGTGCATACCCCTCACCACTACCCGTTACCGATACGCGAATTTTTACTGGCACTTCTAAACCGGGCTCTACCGCTTTTAGCTTAGAGGTTAAGTCAGTATTAGGATTGCGCTCCCAACTTGTACTGAGCTCGCAGCGGCCAGCCGTTTCTGGTGGAAAGTTATTGTTCGGCCCAGACCAGACTTTCTGATCACCAAGCCACACTTGCATGTAGTCATCCCATTTGGCGTATTCAAGAACGGCTGAGGTAATCGCATCGGGGTTCACGACTTTGAGTGTGATGGCCTGTTCAAACACTTTACAACGGCCACTCCAGTAGTTGTCGCCAATTCGTCCAATCCAAACTTCAAGACATCCCTCACCACAAGAGCGAAGGTTCATTGGTCCTGAAACATGCTCAATAATGCCTGCCGTGTAATCGTGAGTAATCGTGCAGCTGTTAACCGCTGTATTGAGCCTGTCACATTGCTGGTAGTTTGGGCTGCCTTCACCTTGAGACTCACAGCCGGGGAAGCTTTGCGTTAATAGATTTGGGTCAGTTTGAACCGCATCAGTTAATGCCCAAAGCGGATCATTGACCATATCTGGCCGAGACCTGTCTTTGATTTCCTGTAGCGAACGAAATGCTTCACCCGTAGCGCCACTTTCGGATGCCATGCTCTCTTGGCGCTGTGTCCCCAATTGATTCATGCTGGCATCAGAGCCATAAACGCCCGTTAAGACATCCAATGAGCCCTGATCCATACCAGGGAAAAGCTCTTGCAAGTTAATGGACTCATTACCACTGCCATTCGGCACCGACAATGTATTGCCATTGAGTGCGGGCATCGTCCAGTTTTGCAGCAATTGCTTACCTTCTTGTTGTCCGCTTAAGCCGGATTGGCGCTGCACATCAGCGGCCACACCATGTAAGGGCAGGCACGCCATAGTGATTGATAAAATACCCGCTAAAACTCGGGTAAAAAGTGTTGGTTTCATGGTTAACCTCCCGAGTTACAGCAGTCTTGCCAGCGCCACAAAATGTAGAGCGCATCTTCACCGGCACCGGGGATCGTTCGCCACTCTCCCCATTTCATGGTGCTTTCACCGATGACATGCGCACTTTCAGTTTCCGGTACAGGGAAGAACATACTCATCTTGTATTGGGATTTCGGCAGCATGGGTTCGATAACAGGTCGGCATAGCGCACTGCTCCCCATTGTTCGTCTTGCAAGACCACGCCTGTGTTGAGCCGCGATTGCACGCGCCGCTAAATGGCTGGTGTTTTCTGCTAATGAACCAAAGGCTAAGGTGTGGCCAGATAACGGATAGAGATGGCCCCAACTGCCAGCACACCAAAACAACTGATCGATGGGTTTACCAAGCGTTGATGAAGCAGCGTCAGCGGTACAAGCAGAGATAGCCAATGGATTAGCAACAGCAGCAGCTTCAGGCTGAGTAAAAAAGGCCAGTTCATCGTTCAGCCATGTTGGGTCCAATTCCGACAAATACATCAAGTCAAAATCCATGTAACCATCGGCATTGCAATTGCCATCCATGAACAAATCGAGCATGACCAAAAGCGGAAAGGCGTAATAATGGTAATGATAGAAAGCAAGATCACCGGTATCGTATTCACCTTCACCATGACCACCTTGCAATCGCCTATCACCTAACGGTAAGCGAATCCCTCCCAGTGAAGGCGAACAACCCGGCGTTCTGACCAGTTCAATCAGACGCGCTGGCTCCCACATGCTGGTAACAATACCTGGCCTTGGCACACCTAAGTTGTCTTCACATAAGCAAAACGACTTGTTTGATGCGCCGCTTGGGACACTGCCAGAGCCAAGTGGAAGACCTGCAACCCGGATAGGAAAAATGCATGACCAGCAAACATCCGTCAGCAACTTACCGGACAATAAACCCGCGTCTGGGCAGGTCAGTTCGGCTTTAGCAGAAATAGATGCGCCCAGGACAAACATGACAACGAGAGTCCGCAACAGACGATACGTATTATTGAGCTTTTTCATGAACAAGCTCCTTTGCTGGAATTTCTTCTATTTCAAACGCGAGCCCCTTTGCTTGAACAAACGATGGGGTGACTTGCAGATCAAAGCGCTGCTTTAGCGAGGCATTGAGAAGGTAAACCGGACTGTCCAATGTCTTTTCGAGCGCATTGAGGCTATTCCAACCTTGAGTACGGTCGAGCTGCGTGGTGATAAGCGTAATGCGGCGCAGTGTCCTATCTTGCGTCTCAAGCCAATGCGCAACTGCGTCCACTTCTTCAGCGTTCGACGCATTAAACACCACAAGCTGCTGAGTAAACGGCAAGGCTTTTAGCGGGTTAATACGCGTTCCTGCTGGGATCAATGTTCGGCCATTGGCATCCAATAGTGGCCGCTTCATGACGATGGTTGGATCAACCATTCTTATCCGATACTGCGTGGCTTTGGGTAAGTCAGTGAAAGTTTGGCGAGACCAGAAACGCTCAATGGCTTTTTTCTTTAATGCGCCCAGGTCAATCGACTGTAAACGCTGCATCGCCACTTGCATCAAATCCGGTTCTAAAATGGAATGAATAGGACCGCGTTGACCCAATGAACCGGTATTGCCTGTTTCAATTTGACGCTGCAACCAGTCGTTGCTGTAAACCCCTAGTGCACTTGCAGTCACCTTGTCATCTTCTATGCGGAAAATGGCAGGCACGCTAGTCACCCGCCAGTGCACAAAGGCTTTCGGATCGATTCGAACCTGAGGAACAGGATCAAGCCCCGTCATCAGCGTATGCCAATCACGGATAGCCGCCCCCAAGGTCTTTCCTTCAGGAATTCCCCGAAACAACACAATAGCGCCGGTAGCACTGGCCTCTTTAAATAGCTGCTTCAGTGACGAATCTCCCAGTGAAGACGACGCAAAAATCAACCATTCATCGTTGTGTTTGAGCGACGCAGGTTGTTCAATCGGTGCAAAAGGCTCAATAAATTCAGATGAACCATCCACAGCACTTTGTAAAATGCTGCGGCTCATTTCGACGATCTTTTTGTCTTCGTCAGACAACGGAAAAGGCTCTTGTGCCCAGGACACTTGAACCCAAGCCAATGGCGCAACCAACAAAAATAAGAGACATAGTCTTTGCATCATCTACCTCCTACCAAAGCGGCCAAGCGCGACCGACAATCTGCTCGCGCTTAACGGCGTTCCAATAGCGGGAGTCGAAACTCGTTGCGGCCTCACCGGAAAACCAATACTCGTTTTCTTGCAGCGTCAATGAGCGGCTAAATTCTGTTTCAGCCACACCAAGACGCTGGGCTAATGCCATGCCGGTAGAGACTTCAGCACCATTCACCAGTACATGCTCAGGCGTCACCTTGACTTCATCCCCTGGCATCCCTGTTAGGCGTTTCAGCATCCGAGTACCGTCGTTATATAACGGAGCAAGTCCTTTTGAGTGGAAGGCATACAAACCATCCTTAACGGGCTCTTTATTCCATAGGTCAATCAGATACACCGTGGTATCAGGCAGGCAGCGCTCTTGCTGGGTATCAATACCTATTCGGTAGCGCATCATGGCGTAGGTGCCTACCAAGGCCATGATTAACGCAAGAACAGTCAACCGGATGAGGTATGGCCGCCAAGGCATTCTTTTACGGAGTATCTGCATGAGACACCTCCTTTGAGCCTACTGGCACAAATACGGAATCATCAGCACCCACCACCGCTTGGGCATCCAGCACGATAAAACCGGCTGTTTTTAACTTTTCAATTTGCTGATTGGTCTGAAGCAACCTGGATTCGATGTCTTGTTCGCTGGCATTGGGGCCCAGTGACAACACCGCCTCCCCAAAATCTACGACTGCAATGGGCGTACTTAACGCCAACTGGCTGTGGATGGGTTCGAGTGTTTTCATTAAGAGCCAGCTGGTCATTAAACCGCTGCCTGCAATAGACAAAGTAATAGAGGCCATAAATGGCCAAAGCGTGGTCTTATTCATAGCCTCGCTCCTTCAACAACTGAGAGATGGCATCAGCAACAGAAAGGCCTTTGCGCGTTAACTGTTTAATCGCGTTTACATCTTCTGCACGGGACGAGTACAACAGCTTGTGAAACGGATCGACAATGAGGCGGCCAATCCCGGTGCCCATTTCGGTAATAAAGAAAATCTCGGAATAGACACCCGTGACGGTATGAACCGTTTTCAGGTATTCATAGCCGCCTTCACCTAGTGGCAAGCGGCCTTCTTTTTTGAGCGCGTTGATGGTTTCAGCTTTTTGGCCAAGCAGGTACATATTGGCCGAGTTTTCAGCGATGGCTTTACCTGTTGGGCTGTCATACAAATCGTTGACCGACTGCGTTACCGTTACAGCACTGCCGCCATATTTTCGAAATCGACGGTAACCCGTCTCAATGAACTTACCGACATCACCTTGAGTCAGCAGATCCCAAGCTTCATCAATGAACACAATCTTGCGACGATCCCGCTCACCTAAGTACATCTCTTGTTGGATTTGGTAGATAAGCTGAAGCAACACTACTTGTTGTAGATGCTTACGCCCCTTAAGCTCTTCTAACTCCAGAACGGTGAAACGGTTTTTGAAGCGAATATTGTTGTGGCCATTAAAGAATCGGCCATATTCGCCCTGTGTCGTAAACGGATAGAGCTGCTCACCCACGTCTTGCACACGTCGGTCTTCATGATTTTTTAAAGCCTCTGCCACATCATCAACCAACATGGCACGACCTTTTTTCTCCCACAGTTCACGGGTCTGACGCTTTAGGTTTGCCATCTGAAAATCGGTTAATGACTGCGTAGGTGCGGCCATTGCGGCCAATAACCCAACCAACACATCCGCTTCTTCGTCATAGTCCTCAACGATTTCAAACGGATTTAAGCAAATGCCACTGTCTCGCCCGAACTGTAAGAACTCACCGTCATAGACTTCACACAGCTTTTCATAAGAGCGGCCAACATCAATCACCCAGCATTGCCCGCCTTCTGATAGGTAGGAGGAGATGATTTCGTTCACCAGGAATGACTTACCCGATCCCGATTGCGCCGCGATGCAACAATTGTAATTACTGCCCGAGTCATAAAGGGACACACTCATGATCTGGCCATTACGGGAAACAAAGTTAATCACCGGCGTGCCAGTGCCTTTCCAATCCGCAAACAAAGGCAACAGAGGGATCACATGCCGTGTCGCCATGGTCTTGAATCGAAACAAGTCGTTCATCGCCTGGCGGTCGGCACCAAATGGCAGGGCATTCAGAAAAATGGGCAAACAGAAGTACTTGTCTTCCATCAGCTCAAATCCGAGTTCTTTGAAATAGGTTCGAGCATTTGAAACAGAACTGATGGACGCTTCTTCCGTTGGGGAAAACAGCGTCAAAGTCATATTTGCCCGAATAGGACGATCACCTTCTTGCAAAGCTTCAAAAAGAACATCAAATCTCTTTTTCTTGGCTGCAAGCACCGGCACAAACTTGAGCATCGGGCCATAGGCCTGATTGACCGCCCACTGACGCTTCGTCTCTAAACGAGATCGCATCGCCTCAGCTGAGGGAAAGTGAATGGTGACATTTAGCAAAAAGCTGCCGCGTAAACCGCGACTGCCCGTCATCATATCGCCCGCAAAACTTGCGGCATGACCAAACCAGATCCGCTCAGGCAAGCGTTTAAACGATAAGGTTTTAACTCGGTAATCGCCCAGCATCAGACCTTGGCTATCCACCTTGATAGCTCGGTCATAATCCAACACTTGCTCCCGAAGTGGTTTATCTGCCTCACTGCGGATTGGTGATGGATTACGCCAGGAAGCATCTTTTCCCCAGTTAAGCTGAGCACTTATTGCCGCGAGCCAGTTTCGGTCAGTCATCTCAGTGACGCGAAAACCAACCGTTGCCAGCGCTTGCGAGAAAGAAGCCCGAAGCGCGGATGCTCGACTCAACTCACGCTCCGTCGGAATAGGACTTTCCAAAGGCAATTTGCAGGTGACGATCAGTTGAAAGTTGCGTACCTGAGTCTGGGTCGATTCTTCTATCGATTGAACCGTGCCCCCATCGAGGAAATCCGCACGTTTGCGTATCGACGCCCTAAGCAATGGATCAGATTGACGATGCCGTAAGCCCATCATGCGCTGAAGGTCGGTTTGAATATCAGGCGAGGCGTAAAGGCCAAATTGCAGCAAAGTGTCTTTTGGCCAGTCGTTGTTGAGTAGAACATTAACCCTGTCTGCAACAGACTCATCACCACCCGGCAATGGGTCACATAGAAAACCAAAGCCAACACTTTGGTCTTCCATGAAAAACAGTTGCTCATCGTCTGAATAGGCCAATACTGGCAATAGCTCTGAAGCGCGTTGTCCTGAATACAAAGAGGCTTTCATTAACGCCCCTCCAACCAAGCAGAAAGGTCATAAGGACGACCTCGGCTGATGCGACCATCATTGGCGACAATGAAAGGCACACCTTGAATGCCCAGAATTTGAGCCGTCACCAAGGTACGCTGCATTGGTTCTAAGTTGCAGGCATCATCCTGTTCTAGGTTACCAATCCGGCCATTCAGCAATGCATCGGTGGCCGCTTTCTTGTCACGCGCACAGCCAAGCTGGCGAACCTGACGCTCTGAATCTGGACCAAGCACTGGCACAGGGAGAATTTGGAAGGTGTATTCTTTGGTTAACGGCAGGGCTTGTTTCAAAAGCTCATGGCAATGTGGGCACCGAGGGTCAACAAAGACCACCACTTTCTTTTTGCCTTCGCCTAAAGTCAGTGGGTTCAAATCAGCCATTTTTAAGCCAAGGCGACTTAAGTCCAGCGTGTTTCCCGCTTCTCGAATTTCTTCAAGGCTGGTAAGCGGCTTTTTGGACCAGGCATCATAGAGCGTGCCATCAATGACGAACCGGCCACTGTCTGACATAAAAATAATACGGTTATTGCTTTCGACCGCTTTCATACCCGTGACAGGTAAAGAAACCATGCCGTCAATTTTGCCAACGGGCGACACTTCAGACACAGGTTCAGCTTGAACAAAAGGAGACAGCGCAAGCGCCAGAATAAATGGAGATAGTTTTCGCATGAGGAGTCCTCGTTAATGTAAATCGAGGCTCCAGTCTATGCAGTTGTCCTATGTGGACTCGGTTAGATAGATTGAAGAATTGAATACCTTACTAAATAGCTGCTCCGAAGTGTAGATCACCTGCGAAGGTGAACTCAGTGTTGAATGAGCGATCAGATAAGTCTCCAAACCGCACTTTACAGAAGCACTTGGTGGTTTTGAAACCGCCCCCTACAGGTAGATTTCGAGAGGCCTTCTCTCATCAGAAATACAGATCCAAAAGGTATTAACCTTTTGTTCGTGGCACACGCCAGCACAACACTTTGATTTTATCGCGCTGTTTTTGGTGAACAGGAATAATGCGCCACTTACTAACGGTAAATCGGTGTCACTTTCGATAATCGCGGCAAGGCCGTTGATGGACTTTCTAAAATCGACACTTTCACGATACAGATAAATCTCTAGTGAGCTCAGCATGCCTTTCATGATAGCGCACCGATGAGTTCAGCCAGGTTACTTACTGGCGTGCATTGGGGATTGCGCAGTTCGATATCATTGACGAAGAGTGTCATGTTGGCGGTTGCCACTTGGGCCTGATACTGAGTTATCTTTTCAACGACTTCTGCTCTAACAAAACCTTGAGATGCGCCAGTGTTGTTGAGTTGCTGGCGCTTGGCAGAGAACGTTGAGGGATTGAGTTGATTGAGCTTACAAAATGTGAGTGTTGATAATGAACTCGATTCAGATTGCTTGATTAGCGTTTGCCATTATTGGTTGGTGCATCGTTTGCCATTTTAAATCTCCTTATGGTTGGAGACTTGATCTTATTCTGCGTGTTAGGTGATTAGAATGCGCGGTTTATGAGGCGCTTACGCTCGATTTGCAAGTTCGTCGAGGAAAGCAGATATTCAGAGTAATAAGGCTCTGTTTTGCCGGAGAAATACGATTTTGCATCTGGCTTATCAACCTCCCGCGGGAAACCTACTAAGCGGATGATGTTATGGCAATCTATCGTTGTCGCTGGCAGGTGAAGTTGCGATTCAAAGAGTTGAAATCCCATACAAACTTGCAGAAATTTATGGCGGCACAGAAAGCGATTGTAGATGGTTTGGTATGGTCAAGCCTGCTCGCTCTGATCATTCGGCGAAGCGTCTTTCTTCAAATCATGCCATCAGTCTAGCTATTCAAGGCCGCCAAAAATGTGGAAATTTGGCTGTTGCCGATCTTGAAAGCATCAGCCAGCACGCATGGTCAGAAATAGCGGAGAGGATAGATTGGGCGACCCGTTATATAACGAAGAACGCCCAAAAAGCCCAACAGTCAAAAGACAAACAAAACATCACGTTAGATGGGATACTGCATGGGCTTAATTCTTAAGGTCCAGTCTATGAATGAATGCCCTGAATGCGAAATTTAAAGTTGCCTCATTCAGGAGGCAACCGTAAAAGGAAAATACTAATCCCGAGGAGGGAAGCCTGCTTCAATTAGAGCATAGGAGACCTTTTCAACTGATAATGAAGTTTTTACCGTCACCTTACGAGTCGGAGGATCAGTTAAAACTGTAGCCTCTGGGTCTATATCCTTAATTGCTTTAGTTACCGTCCGGGCGCAGCCCCCACATGTCATATTTTCTAAATGAAATTGCATTTATATACCTCCAGTTTGGTTTGAGTACTTCTGATTGTAGGGCTTTCCACTGTTGTAAGGTCAAGGTCTAAACTCATTTCACTCTGATATCTTTTCACTAAAGATTGACTATACTTTCTGCGTTTTTTCTTAATGACAGATTTCTTACTATAACGTAAAACACCGGCGTAAGTAGTAATCCAAAGAAGGTTACACCAAGCATACCGGCAAACACTGCAATACCCATGGCGTGACGCATTTCTGCTCCAGCACCACTAGCTAGTACAAGAGATATCACACCAGCAATAAATACAAGAGAAGTCATCAAAATAGGACGCAAACGTAAGTACGCTGCCTCGAGTACGGCCCCAAGCGGTGATCGTCACTAATTCTCCTGAGTCCTTGCAAAATCAACGATTAAAATGGCATTTTTTGCGGCCAGCCCGACTAAAACAACGAAGCCAATTTGAGTATAGATGTTATTATCACCGTTTAGATCCATATACCGCCAATTGCAGAAAGGAGTGCCATTGGTGCAATAAGCAGCACAGCAAATGGAAGCGACCAACTGTTGTACTGAGCGGCAAGAATCAAGAATGCAAAGAATACCGCCAATGGGAAAATATACAGTGCGGAATTGCCCGCTAATTTTTCCTGATAGGTCAGATCAGTCCATTCGTACGCCATACCTTCAGGTAGATTTTCCTTAACTATTTTCTCAATAGCATCTGTAGCCTGACCAAAAGAATATCCTGATGCAGTACCTCCCGTAATATCAGCGGATGGATAGCCGTTGTATCTCATAACGCGATCAGGATCTGAAGTTAGTTTGATATTGATCAATACTTATAAAGGGATCATATCACCAGCAGAATTCCTGACTTTCAATAATCCAATATCGTCTGCCTGCATACGGAATGGGGCATCAGCTTGAGTTATTACACGGTAGGTACGGCCAAATCCATTAAAATCATTGACGTAAAGCGATCCCAAATTTACCTGTAATACATCAAAAATGTCGGTCAAAGCTACCCCCTGAGATAGTCCGGATCTGCTCCAGACTGATACCTAATACTTTGCAACTTAGTATAAGCTGCAACCGCTCAACTTGCTCCTGCCTTTATTGCCTTTAGTTGTTGCTATAACGATCAGGAGCAGGTAAAAGACCCTGAGCCTCGTAGAACCCAGGGAGTCCTCGTTAGCTTTGCAAGCTCGCCGGTTTTCATACTCATCTACACACGCATGGAGGCGACTGCCACCATGCGTCATTTCTTGGTACGAATATCCAATACCAGTGCCAGTAGGGAAAAACTAACTATCGACTCGCTTGCGCCACACCACTTGGTGTGCTCTCTGTCCACCCGCCTCCCAGAGCCTTGTAGAGCGCGATAAGGTTGCTCAACCGAGCCAGACGCGTACGCACCAACGTCTGCTGCGCGCTGTACAGCGTACGCTGCGCGTCAAGCAAGGTGAGGTTATCGTCCACACCTTCCCTGAAACGTTGCTCGGCCAGGTCATACATGCCCTGACTAGCAGCAACCAGGAATTGCTCTGAACGAATCTGCTCATCAAGTGTTCGCTTGCCGGCAAGGCCATCAGCCACTTCACTAAAAGCAACTTGAATGGACTTCTCGTAGTTGGCGATCTCGATGCGCTTTTTTACGTGCGCCACATCCAGATTGGCGCGCAACGCGCCACCCCGGAAAATAGGCACCGTAATCTGCGGCAAGAAGCTCCAGGCGCGCGAACCCGATTCGAAGAGCCCATCAAGCGATGCGCTTGCCGTCCCCGCCGAACCCGTCAAGCTGATGGTGGGGAAGAAAGCGGCTCGCGCTGCTCCGATACTGGCGTTGGCACCCAGAAGTACCTGCTCGGCCGCGCGCACATCCGGTCGGCGCACGAGCAACTCAGAAGGTAGGCCACTGGGCAGTTCGGTCGGCACGATGCCATCCGGCAGCACTATGGCTTTGTCAAGTTGCTGCGACAGCTCAAGCGTCAGCGGCTGGCCGAGCAGTAGCACTAGCGCGTTTCGGTCTTTGGCCGTTTGACGTGTGTAGTCCGCGAAGTTGGCCTCGGCTGTACGCAGTACAATTTCCGAGCGGCGCACGTCAAGTTGCGTGGCATTGCCAGCCTCGAACAGTTGGGCAGTAAGTTCATGCGAACGCTTTTGCGTGCCGAGCGTCTCGCCTGTTAACTGCAGTAACTCCTGGTCAGCCCGCAACGTGAGATAGGCGTTAGCAACCTCAGAGATCAAACTCATCTGCGTCGCTATGCGAGTCTCGTCCATAGCCAAGTAGGAAGCCAGCGCTTGGTTGCTGAGGCTGCGGATACGGCCCCAGACGTCCAGTTCCCAGGCAGCGGTCACCCCAGCAACCTCGTAACGACGCACGACGTCGGCAGCGCCGGTGTTGCTGAGATCGGCTGGCAGTCGTTCTGCGGCCCCTCTGCCGGATACCCCCAAGTTCGGGAGCACCTCAGCGCGCTGAATGCGGTACAGTGCCTGCGCCGCCTCAACGTTGAGCGCAGCTTTGCGCATGTCGCGGTTGCTCTCCAGCGCGATACCGATCAATTGTTGCAACAGCGGGTCGCGGAAGAAATCTCGCCAGCCGATATCGGCCGCGTCCGTGACTGGGGCCTCTGGCGTCGCTTTCGCCGGTTCTGCATAGGCCGCGCCCGAAGGATATACTATATCAATCGGCGCTGGCGGCCGATCGTACTTGGGTGCCATGGAACAACCGGCTAACGCTATCGCGAAAGCTACCGGTGCCAAGCTCTTGGCAGGTTGTGTGAGTGCGAAAGGTTTCTTCATCTCAAAATTCCTCCTGGCCGTTATGCTTGTCGCTCATACCGACGCGGGCTTGACTGGCTTCACGACGCAACGCCAGCTTGCGCACTACGACGTAGAACACCGGCGTGAGCACCAGACCGAATGCCGTCACGCCCAACATGCCGGCGAACACAGCGATACCCATTGCGTGACGCATCTCGGCACCCGCTCCACTCGCGAGCACCAGCGGTATCACGCCAGCGATAAAAGCCAGTGACGTCATCAGAATCGGGCGCAGCCGCAGCCGCGCCGCTTCAAGCACGGCCGCCAACGGATCGACACCTTCACTCTCCTTGGCACGGGCAAACTCCACGATCAGAATTGCATTCTTGGCTGCCAGGCCTACGAGCACCACGAAGCCAATTTGCGTGAAGATATTGTTGTCGCCGCCCGTAAGCCAAACACCGGCGATCGCCGAAAGCAACGCCATGGGCGCGATCAACAGAACAGCGAATGGAAGCGACCAACTGTTGTACTGAGCTGCCAGGAACAAGAATGCCAACAGCACTGCCAACGCAAAAATGTAGATGGAG
Organism: Alteromonas sp. MmMcT2-2; assembly: GCF_022348305.1. Taxonomy (NCBI): domain Bacteria; kingdom Pseudomonadati; phylum Pseudomonadota; class Gammaproteobacteria; order Alteromonadales; family Alteromonadaceae; genus Alteromonas; species Alteromonas sp. MmMcT2-2. The sequence continues at coordinate 22,285 of NZ_JAKRFA010000005.1, read as the reverse complement.
GTGTTGCCAACCCGCTTTTCTTGGAACGTCAAGTCAGTCCATTCGTAGGTCATGCCGTCCGGCAGCGATTCGCTCACGATCTTCTCGATCGCGGCAGTAGCCTGGCCAGACGAATAGCCCGGTGCTGGTCCGCCGCTGATGTCAGCTGATGGGAACCCGTTGTAGTGCATCACTCGATCGGGACCGGAGCTACGTGAGATCGTCGCGATCGCGCTCAACGGGATCATGTCCCCCGAAGCGTTCCGCACCTTCAGCATGCCAATGTCTTCAGCCTGCATACGGAACTTCGCATCGGCCTGCGTCATCACTCGGTAAGTTCGGCCAAATCGATTGAAGTCATTGACATAAAGCGAGCCCAGATTGATCTGCAGCGTGTCAAAAACTTCGGTCAGCGACACACCTTGCGACTTGGCCTTTACGCGGTCGATGTCCACCTGCAACTGTGGAGCATTGGCCTGGAAGCTGGCCAACATGTTGGCCAGCTCAGGCGCTTGCATGGCTTTGCCCATGATCTGACCTTGGGCCTGTGCAAGTGCGTCTGGCCCCAGGCCCGCACGGTCTTCGATCTGCAACTTGAAGCCGCCCATTGAACCCAGGCCAGGCACCGGTGGCGGAGGAAAAATCCCGACGAAGCCGTCCGGTATTTGACTGAATTTGCCCATGAGCCTGCCTTGAATGGCGAACGCCGACAACGACGGGTCCTTTCGTTCGTTGAAGGGCTTGAGCATGGCGAACACCAGCGCGGTGTTGGGCTGATTCACTGGGCCGTTGAAGGAGAAGCCGGGGAATGCCATCACGCTTTCGACGCCAGGCTCGGCAAGCGCGATCTTGCTCATTTCCTTGACAACCGCGTCGGTGCGGTCCAGCGAGGCACCAGTCGGAAGCTGGGCGATGCCCACGAGGTAATACTTGTCCTGTGCGGGCACAAAGCCGGCAGGTACCTTATGAAAGCCCAGCCACGTCAACCCCAGGAAACCGACATAGAGCAGCAGCACCACAGCACTTCCGCGAACTGCGCGGCGCACGCCTCCGACATAAGCATTCGAGGCGCTGTCAAAGAAGCGGTTGAAGCGGCGGAAGAAGCCACCAAACAGGCCGTCGATGAGGCGCGTGACTCGATCGGGCTGGGCCGCGCCATGATGCGGCTTGAGCAGGATGGCGGCCAGCGCGGGCGACAGTGTGAGCGAATTGATCGCCGATAGGATGGTCGAGAACGCGATGGTCAGCGCGAACTGGCGATAGAACTCGCCTTGCAGCCCAGACAGGAACGCCGAGGGAATGAAGACCGCCGCCAGCACCGAGGTGATGGCCAGGATCGGGCCAGTAACCTCGTCCATGGCTTTGAGCGCTGCGTCCTTGGGCGACTCGCCAAGTGCCATGTGGCGCTCCACGTTTTCTACCACGACGATGGCGTCGTCCACAACAATGCCGATTGAGAGTACGAGGCCGAACAATGACAGTGTGTTCAACGAGAAGCCGAACATGTGCATTACGGCGAAGGTGCCGACCAGCGAGACCGGCACGGCGATCAGCGGGATGATCGACGCTCTCCAGGATTGCAGGAACAGCACCACCACGATCACCACCAGCAGAATCGCCTCTAGCAGCGTGACCGCTACAGACTGAAGCGAGGCCCGCACGAAGACCGTAGGATCGTAGGCGATCTTGTACTCGATGCCCTCTGGAAAGCTTGCTTGTAGACGATCCATCGTCGCGCGTACCGCGCTAGACACATCTAGTGCATTGGAGCCAGGCGTCATCAGGATCTGAATGCCAACCGTGTTGCCGCCATCAAGTTGGGCGCGCATGGTGTAGTTCTCCGCACCTAACTCCACACGTGCCACGTCGCGCAAGCGTGTAACCTGGCCGTGGGTGCCAGCCTTGATGACGATATCGCCGAATTGCTCTTCGGTGGTGAGACGCCCGAGTGCGTTGACGGTGACCTGAAAGGCAGACGAGGCGTTAGGCTGCTGACCGATAGAGCCGGCCGCAACCTGCACGTTCTGCTCCCGAATGGCGGCGACCACATCGCTAGCGGTCATGCCACGAGACGCAACCTTTTCGGGGTCGAGCCAGACCCGCATCGCGTACTCACCCTCACCACCAAGCAACACGTTGGCGATGCCCGGCAGGCGTGCCAGTTCGTCACGGACGTTGAGCATCGCGTAGTTGGACACATACAGCGGGTCGTAACGATCCCCTGGCGATAGCATGTTCACAACCATCAGGATGTCGGGCGCGGTCTTCTCAGTCACAACGCCGATGCGTTGGACCTCGGGTGGCAACCGGGGTAGCGCACGCGACACCCGGTTCTGCACCTGGATTTGCGCGATATCGGCGTTGATGTGTTGCTCGAAAGAGATGGTGAGCACCATCTTTCCGTCCGTGGACATCTGGGACTGCATGTACATCATGCCTTCCACGCCGTTGATGGCTTGCTCTAGCGGCGATGCCACGGTGTCGGCAATCACTTGCGGATTGGCGCCGGGATAGCTCGCCGTGACCTGTACCGTTGGGGGGGTAACCTGAGGGTACTCGCTCAGTGGCAACTGGAAGTAGCTGATCGCGCCCGCGATCAGCATCAGCACCGAAAGGACGATTGCGAAGATAGGGCGGTTGATGAAGAAACGGGGGAAATTCATTTGCGAGCCTCCGCTGAGCCAGCTGCGCTGTCAGCCTTGACCTGATCGGCCCCAGCGGCCTTGGCAGACTCCGCAGGGACTGCCGGGGCACTAGCCGCAGTCTTAGTCGCGTCGGGAGCGCCGGCGGCCGGTGCTGCCGGCCCCTGCATGGGCACCATGCGCGGCGTGACAGTCATACCAGGTCGTACGAGGCCTTTGATTATGATTTTTTCGCCACCCTGCAGGCCACCGTTTATAACGCGCAGACCGTCGACTACGGGACCCAGCTCAATCGGACGATACTGAGCTTGGTTGTTTTCACCCACGACCAGAACATAGTTTCGGCCTTGATCGGTGCCAACCGCTTGGTCGTCGATGAGGACGGCCTGCCGAGAGCTTGCGGTGGAGAGCTTGGCCCTCGCAAACAGCCCAGGCGTCAGCCGTCCATCAGGGTTGGGGACGACCGCGCGAGCGCGGATCGTGCCGGTACTTCTATCAATCGCATTGCCGACGAAGTCGAGCACGCCCTTGTACGGAAAGTTTCTGTCAGTGCTCAAGCCTACTTGAACGGGCAACGAAGCATGAGTCCCTGAACCAGGTCTCGAGCGGCTCACCACATTGACGTAGGTTGCCTCATCGATGTCGAAATAGACGTGCACAGGATCGATGGACACGATCGTGGTAAGTAGCGTGGCTGCTCCTGCACCGCCGCCGCTGACCAGGTTGCCCTCGGTCACCAGCACTCGGTCCACGCGCCCGGCAATTGGTGCCGATACCCGCGCGTAGGACAGGTCGAGCTGCGCCGCTGCGACTGTGGCCTTTGCCGCCTGTACCTGCGCCTGACGCGCATTGCGTGCGGAGACTGCATCGTCATAGGTCTTCCGAGACAGGGCGCCAGTGGCAACAAGCCGCTCGGCACGATCAAAGTCGGCCTGAGCCTGACTGGACAGCACCTCAGCCTGCCGCAACTGCGCCGTGGCGGTGTCGAGCGCGACTTGGAAAGGCCGTGGGTCAATCTGGAACAACAATTGCCCCTTGCGTACCAGACTTCCCTCGGGCACGCTCACCGCGTCGACGGCCCCCCCACACGCGAGCGCAACTCGACCACCTTCGGTGCGGCCAAAAAGCCGGTGAACTCAGTTGACGGCGTGATTGTGCGCGTGATGGCCTCAGCCACAGGCACCTGCGGTGCCATCGGTGCGCCAGCTGGTGGTGCTGCTGGTTTACTTTCATCCTTGCCATCTCGGGCAGCCACCGCTATCCCCCCGACGGCCGCGATGACGCTAGCTACCAAAATGATCCTGATTTTTTTATGCATGGAAGTTACCTTTTTTATTACGGGGCTTCGGTCCATCCGAAGCGGTTCGCATATGTTTCTAAAGGCTAGCCCTTACAACCACGTCAAGGTCAAGCCTTTTTCGATGACCATGACGAGCATGGGACTGGACTACAAGCTCTGGAACCTTCCGGCCTCCCGGTGAACGCATGAGATGCAGTTACGGCCGAAAGGGACGCATCTGAGCCCATTATCCACGTCCGATCATCCCATCTATTTAAACTCGTTGTTCTAAAGGCATTCGTTTATCGCCTAACATCGATGTTTTCGGAGATCGATTTACAGATGAAGATATGGAAGGGCTTGGCGCCGCAACAACGGCAGTTCAAGCCCTCTGCAATACCTCAATGGGCATCCTGTACGGACACAGAGCTTTGATGACCTCCGTTCTGGCCATCGGCTGGCTCTTGGGCACCCTTAAAGCGGAGTAGGCGCAGCGCATTGAGCGTGACCAAAGCGGTGGCACCGGTGTCGGCCAGCACAGCAACCCAAAGGCCAGTGATACCCAGCACACTGGTGACTAGGAACAGGCCCTTGAGGCCAATGGCGAACACTACGTTCTGGTGGATGTTGGCCATCGTCGCGCGGGACAGCGCCACCAGGTGCGCAACGTCCGTGACGCGGCTCTTGAGCAGAGCAGCGTCTGCGGTCTCTAGGGCCACGTCGGTGCCGCCGCCCATGGCGATCCCTACATCGGCGGTCGCCAAGGCCGGCGCGTCGTTGATGCCGTCGCCGACCATCGCCACCTTCGCGTCGCGCTTCAAGTCGTTGACCAGGCGCAACTTGTCTTGCGGAAGCAACTCACTCTCCCACTCGATATCCAGCTTGCCGGCGATGGCCTGCGCAGTTCTCCGATTGTCACCGGTGAGCATGACCGAGCGCACACCCATCGCCTTGAGCTGGGCCACGCCTTCGCGGGCGTCACGGCGAGGTTCGTCACGCAAGGCCAACAGGCCCATGACATTCTTGCTTGCTTCGTCGAACAGAACCACCACCGTCTTGCCACCATCTTCCAGCTTGGCGATTTCCTGCTGGTGCGCGAGGGTCAGCGTGGCCATCTGCCCTGCATGGACGGGCGATCCCACGGCTAGCTTGCTGCCGTTCACGGTAGCGCGAACTGCCTTGCCCGGGATAGCGAATGCTTCGGTGGCTTGTGGAACCTCCACATCGAGGCTCTTGGCGTGGGCAACGATTGCCTTCGCCAACGGGTGATTCGATCCAGACTCGACGGCGGCGGCGAGCGCCAGTACCTGTTGCTGCTTGGATTGCCCGAAAGGCACGACTTCAGTGATGCGCGGCTTGCCCTCTGTCAGCGTGCCAGTCTTATCGAAGGCGACTGTGCGAACGCGACCAATGGTTTCCAAGGCGTTGCCACCTTTAATCAGCAAACCTCGGCGAGTAGCAACAGCCAGTCCCGAGGCAATGGCCGCCGGCGTTGACAAAACCAAGGCGCACGGGCACGCGATTAGCAGCAAAGCAAGACCACGGTACAGCCAAGTGCCCCAATCACCACCCATGGTAAGCGGGGGAACCACGACGATCAGCGCCGCGATGGCCATCACGGCCGGGGTGTAGTAACGGCTGAACTTTTCGATGAAGCGTGCCGTCGGCGCCTTGGAGGATTGAGCTTGCTCGACGAGCTGGATGATGCGCGAGATGGTGTTGTCCGATGCAGCCTTCTCAACCAGAACTTCAAGCACACCGTCGACGTTGATCGAGCCGGCAAATACGTCATCGCCACCGGCCTTTTGACGCGGCACGGACTCCCCTGTGATCGGAGATTCATCGAGACTGCTTTCGCCGCGGAAGATCTTGCCGTCAGCGGGCACTCGATCACCCGGGCGCACCAAAACCCGGTCGTTCACGCTCAGGGAGGCAGCGGGCACTTCGCGCTGCCCACCATTGGCGTCGAGCAAGACAGCAGTTTTAGGCACCAGAGAAGCCAGCGCTTTAATGCCGGCGCGGGCGCGGCCAGCGGCCACACTTTCAAGCAGCTCGCCGACCGCGAACAGGAACACCACAGCAGCGGCCTCCTCGGCCTCGCCAATCACGAGCGCGCCCAGCGAGGCGACAACCATCAGTGTTTCGATGGAGAACGGGGAGCCAGATATGGCCAGCGCGAAGGCTTTGCGCGCGAACGGGAGTACGCCAGCGATCACGGCAGCGGCGAAGATCCATTCGGCATAGCCGGGGATAAATTGAGCAACTGCATAGGCCGAGCCCATGAGAGCTGCTAGGCCCTGCACATGCTTACCCTTCTTCGTCTGCCACCAGCGTTGAGTGATAGCTGAGGGCACGCGGGCAGGCGCGGCAGGCGAGGATCCATCAAGGCGGCGCACGTCGGAGACGCCGAAACCCAGGCTTTTGATGGTCTTCTCGATGTCGCCAATATGTGTAGGACTTCCAGACGCGAGCGTCAGCTCAAGCGTTTCTGCCGTGAAGTTGATGCGGGCATCTGATACGCCCGCCATGCGAGCAAGAGCCGTTTCAATCTTGCCAACGCAGCTCGCGCAGTCCATGCCTTCCACGTGCATCGAAACGTTGGGTGGGTTACCAGGGGGCTCGCGGCGAGCGTGTGAGGTGTGATCATGTCCACTGCAGGAGCCGTGTTCATGCCCGCCGTTTGTCTTTTGCGTGTGGCCGTGCCCATGATCACCGCCGCAAGCGTGACCATCCTTGTGATCTTCGCTGTGGTCATGTGCATGGACCGATTGGCGCGATACGGCCGCAATCGAGAGCGACGACACTGGCAGTTCTTCCACACCGAACCCCAAAGTTTTGATTTTCTTAGCTACATCGCGAGCAGTGAAGCGGCTTTTCAGATTGCGAGTCAACGTCAGCGTTTCACTAGAAAAATTGACTTGCACGTCCGTCAGCCCATCCATTCGGGAAAGGGCCTTCTCGATTTTGCCGACGCAGCTCGCGCAATCCATGCCCTCCACACGGAAGCTCAGCTGCTCCCTAGCCTTGTCCTGGTACTCCGTTATTTCCCTTGTCATATCTACCTCCAAGTTCTCTGAACACTTTGCAAGTTAGGTTCGCCGCACGCCGCACATACTGCTTAAATATAACAAACACATGAACATACATCCATGTGTTAATCATTAAAAAAGAAGGCTGTTGTCCTTCTGTTTACGATCGTCTGTGGTTGTGGCGTGCGGCGTGCGGCGCACGTGCTTACAGTTTCGACACATTTTCAAAATGCAGATTGAATTTTAGCACACATATGAAGATATGTTCAATTATTTAATTCATGAAGTTAGCATGGTTAATTTCTACGCTCACGATGGGGGGGAGTGAAAGCTGGCGTCGGCTGATGAGGCCCAGGGGATTGAGTGCGGTCAGATTCATACAACCGTCACCCAAACATCACGCATGGGCGAAGTCGCGCTTACTCAGGACTGGGATGGCGCATTACAGTTGCTGACGGGCTGGCACCTCTCTTGCGCAATCGCGAAAATGCCCAGCAAAAAGTAGGCATCTTTGCGTTCGACGCAATTCGCAATCATTCCTCAGAGAAGTGACAGACCATGTCCTGAAACACTTGACTGATGTGCTCATCCGCGATGCCGTAGAAGATATGTTTCGCCTGACGTTATCCACGCACAAGTCGAGCTCCACGCAGGAGCCGCAGATGATGACTGACCAAGAATTGGGATAGATCGAGCGTTTCTGCGATGTCGCCCACCGCGACTGATCCGCGCATGCACTGTAGCAGGATCTTCAGGCGCGATTGATCTCCTAACAGGAGAAAAGTCTCAGCGAGAACAGCGACGTCACTATGAGAGAGCGCCAAGAGCTCTGGGGCCGAACGCTGAGCATTGGTGGCGCAATTCTGAGCATTGTCGCCATTGGCGTGTTTTCGAGAAGTCATGGATTTCTTGTCCCTGAGCTGCCAGCACTACGCTGGCTGCAGCATCAGTGTTGATGACCCGGGACGGAATGGTCGTGCTTATGACCCTTTTCATGGCTGTGGCTAGTGTCATGCTCATGTGGGGTGTGCCCTTGCGGCCCACCTGTCGGCTGCAAGCTGCAAAGGTTCTTTTCACCAGGAGAGTTCCATTCGATCCCGACCGTCACGTGCTCGATGCCAAATTGCTCTCGAAGCACCACCTCTACGCACTTGACCACGGTGCGCGCTTCCTCAGCCACACTAGGGCGAACGTGCAGCGTGGCCATCGTGCGACCAGAGGTAAGCTGCCATACATGCACATGACTGACGGCCGCCAAGCCAGGCACCGCGCCCATCAGGCCTTGTTCCACCTGCTCCGGAGAAGCGTCCTCGGGCGCACCTTCGAGCAAAATGTGGATCGATTTCGCCAGGAGCTTCCAGGCGCTGCGCAGGATCAGGGCTGCCACCAGCACCGACAGGATGGGGTCAATTGGCGTCCAACCAATGAGATAGATGACCACTGCAGCGACGATGGCACCGACCGAGCCCAGCAGGTCGCCCATCACGTGCAGGATGGCCCCCTTCACGTTGACGTGATCGGTCTCTCCGCGGGTCATGATCCACAACACCAGAACGTTTACCAACAATCCAAGCACGGCGACGATCATCATCGGGCCGGCAAGGATGGCGGGCGGAGCTTGCAGTCGCTCCCATGCTTCATAGGCGATCCATGCCACGATCACAAAGAGCGTCACAGCGTTCAGGAAGCCGGCGATGACCTCGAACCGAAGGTAGCCAAAGGTGCGCTTGCTGTCAGCTGGTCGGCGCCCGAACCGGAATGCCGCGTATGCCAGAGCCAGCGCTGCTGCATCGGTCAGCATGTGGCCCGCATCGGCCAGAAGGGCCAGCGAGCCCGACAGCACGCCGCCGACAGCCTCCACGATCATGAAGCCGAAGATCAGGAAGAAGGACAGCAAGACCTTGCGTTCGTTAGCGCCGGTCACTTTTGGAGTGTGGTCATGGTCGTGACCATGTTCATCGTGCGATTGGGACATCAGGGCCTCGCGCAGAAATTAGGTGGTTGACTGTACGTAAAATATAATACATGAACATATGTTTATGCAATGTATTTTTAGCAAACCATACTAAGGACTGCGAAAGATGAGTGGCGGCGATGCGGCTATTTAGTACGCCTATCCTCTTGGCCACACCCTGTGCAGGTCGTCCACAATCAGGTCGTGATGATGTTGGCCCAGATCCAAGTGCTGACGCAGATAGAGGATGACCCGCCGGAAGGTTCGGATGGTCGTGAGCCAGATCGGACGGGGCGCTGGCTGGCCAAAACCGCAGCGCGAGCACCACGCAGGAAAGCGCCTGAAAACATCTAGGAGATTTCAATCATGGACACGAACTTCGACGTCATCGTCATCGTCATCGTCATTGGCGCCGGGCCTGGTGGCGACATCGCAGCGATTCGCGCCGAGCAGTTAGGCATGAATGTCGCCTGCGTCGATGCCTGGAAAACCAAGGAAGGCAAGCCTACCCAAGACGGTACATGCAACAACATCGGGTGCATCCCGTCAAAGGCGCTGCTGCAGTCGTCCAAAAACTTAGACCAAGCCAAGCACCACTTCGGCGCGCTCGGCATCATGTCCACGGGCGAGCTACGCATGGACGTGGCTGTGATGCTGGAGCGCAAGAATCAGGTCGTGAAGTCGAGCAACGAAGGCAAACTCTATCTGTTCCGAAAAAACAAGGTGCAGTTCTTAAACGGTCTGGCGTTTATGACTCGGGCCGCCGTCGGCCTTGAACTGGATGGGCGCGGAGCCGTCGTGGTGAACGGCGAATGGCGCACCAGCGTGCCCAGTATCTGGGCCATCGCCGATGTGGTGCGCGGCCTGATGCTAGCGCACATGGCAGAGGAAGAAGGTGTCGCTGTGGTCGAGCGCAGAAGGTGTCGCTGTGGTCGAGCGCATTGCAGGCCATCGCGGTCATGTCGATTTCAACACGATCCCCAACGTCATCTACACCAGCCCGGAAATCGCCTGGGTAGGTCGCACCGAGCAGCAGCTCAAATACGCGGGCGCAGCATATCGTAGCTGTACATTTCCGTTCATGGCTAACGGTCGCGCGCGTGCATTGAGCGAGACAGCGGGTCTCGTCAAGGTGATCGCAAATCCTACGACAGACGAAATCCTCGGCGTACATGTAGTCGGCCCGCAGATCAGCGAACTTGTGGCTGAGGCGGTCATCGCGATGGCATTCAATAAGGCCTCACTTGCGGTCGATAAGCGCGCTGAACTTCTGATTGATCAGAATTGGACCCGCATTCATCTCATTGAGTGTAGCCGCGGGCGGTCATACGGCCCCAGCTTGTAATAGATCGCAATCCGCATCGCAACGAGCGCTTCGCCCGCGGCTAATCGTCGTTGTGCTCTTCGACGATGTGAGTGGACATGTCCAGCAGCACTTGGTTCACATGCTTGTCGTCCACCTCATAGAAAATTTGCTTGGCCTGGCGCACCCCCTTCACAAGGCGGGCTCCACGCAGCAGCCGCAGGTGGTGACTGACCAGCGACTGCGAAAGCTCGAGGGATTCCGCGATGTCCCCAACCGAGGAGGAACCCTTCATGCAGCACAGCATTATTCTCAACCGAGACGGGTCGCCCAGTAGGCGGAAGGTCTCGGCCAGGATCGTAACGTCATTCTGTGACAAAGAAGCCAGATCGTCGCTTGCACCGCGGGGCGCGTTAACTTGTTTGCGTAAAGTCATTTCTCAAAAATTCCAACTCTCGAACAGCTACTCATGCCGTTCAGAATTAACGAGGCTGCGATAATTTGATCGCACTCGCCGACAAAGATCAGGAGACAGCCTGCGAGCCAAGGCGCGCCGCGTCTATGCGCAGCGAAATCGTCCAAACCAGCAGCGCTCAAAATAGGGCTTAACCTTACAACATAGTAACCCTCAAGTACCCTGTATGTCTAATTTCAATTTTGAGAAGACACCTTGAGCATGCCATTAACAAGTGCTGGTCGTGCCACCGTAGCAGCGATCAGCCTGCCCATCGAGGGCATGACCTGCACGAGCTGCATCGTCCGAATCGAGTGCGCCCTGACCAAGGTGCCTGTCTCTTGATCACATCTCATTGATCAAGAGACTTGGCTAACAGGTAACCTTCAAGGATGGTTTGTGGTAAAACTATCCTTCCCATAACCGCTCCCTGCCGACTCGTCCCGTCCTTTTTGAATCAAACCAACCCACTAATTTTCCGAGACTTATACAAACCCAATAAACACTTGGAGTTCGCTTCGGTACTTTTTTCTTTTCGACTTTTGACCACAGCAGCTTCCAATCACTCACAAACTTACTTGTTAGCACTGATTAAATAAAGTTGACTTTAATCATATGAATTTTAATAAATTAAAAATCAGGCCGCATGCGACCTCATCCTGACGACAAAGGTCTAGCTTTCGAGCTAAACTGCGTATTCCCACCCATGGCGATCACCTAATAACATTGAAGGGAGTCGAAAGTTTAAGGGCAGCTTTCTATGTCCTGCAGATGGGAAGTATCCGCGAGGTAGAGAGCCTTCAGTATTGGGCAGTCGGGTTTTTCATTTCCCGCGCAGCAAGCAGAGAGTGTGGTAAGAATTGATGCCATACGTTGAAATTCTTCAATTTTTAAGGTTAAATCATTAATATGAGATTCAACTATACTTTTAACATCTGCACTCTGACGCGAATGATTTCCCCAAAGAGAAAGTAACTCTCCTGCCTGTGACAGAGAAAAACCGAGATCTCGACATCGACGTATAAAATGTAACTTATAAACATCGGCATCTTTGTAGATCCGATAACCAGCCTCTGTTCTGGAGACTGATGGTATTAGCCCAACCTCCTCATAGTAACGAATCATTTTCGCCGAAACTCCCGATAAGCGGGCTGCATCACCAATGTTCATCTTCACCTCCCAAATGATTTTTACTAATACTGTAGTTAGCTTTAAGTAACATAGTTTCGGGTAACATTTATTGAAGGAAATTTCCTAATCCATTGAACCAAGTAACCATTAACCTGTTCCCAAAAATCTCACCAGCCCCCACCTAACTTCAGGTTAAACCTTCCCCTAACCGGAAGGTCAAGAGAAGTCGATAGATTTTTTGTATGATATTAAAATCTTGATCGTTTAGATTTCCCACATGGTTTAATAATAAATAATTCTTAAAGTTCAAAAATAAATGCCGACTTAATTCATCTGACTCCACTGATCATCTAGTGTTCAAAAAATTATCTACCCATTGAACCATTGCTTTAACCAAATCATCATCATATGCGATGTGCTGACCATGGCGCTGTTCTGGCGAGGGCAGCCTCAAGGTGTCATCGTTCATACTGATAGTTGGACCATTGCAGTTTTGAGAGTCAAATTCATTAGAGATCCGATTGCATTTCGAGCTCTATCGAGTGATTTTGCTTCAATGAGTTCAGCAATAGTAAAGAGCACCATAATCATCGCAGCTTCTGGCCACTGTCTAGAATTAAGGCCCATAACTGCCATATACATCCCCTTATTTCTTTTTAATCAGTTTTTCCTCTACAGGACAATCCATTTGCATAATGCGGATTTCAGTTCGCCCCCCCCAGATTATTTAATCTTTGTAGGCGCAGCCGCGCAACAGTCTCCACTAAGGCCATGATCATCTTGATCATGCGATTTCTGGTCATGGTCATGGCCACAACCTTTGTAAGTAGGCTTATCATGATTTAGGTCTTTTTCAACATGCGAATGGTTGCAATCATTATGAACATACAAATGACCATTCGCCTTGTTCAATTCGCCTGATTTCTGAATCTTGCCTCCCACAACCAAGCTTAATTTTTAAATACAACTAGCAGCTTCCTTCCTACTAGAGTTTTACTTTTTTGCGGGACCACTTGCCCAATATGTTTACTATACTGACTACTGAAGACCCTAATCTAACTACAGAGTCAAGTTCAAACGAGGGATATATGAAAATTGGTGAGTTGGCGCGTAAAGCAGGCTGTCCGGTAGAAACGATTCGTTACTACTAGAAAGAAGGTCCACTGCAGGCACCTTTACGAGACATAGGAAATAATTATCGTCACTACGACAAAACCCGTCTTGAAAAACTACTATTCATCCGCCGCTGCCGTTCTCTCGATATGACCCATGAGGAAATTCGCGCTTTGCTGTTAGCAATCAATAATCAGGGTAAAGAATGTGGCCCGATAGATGCAATCATCAACGCCCACCTAATTCACATTCAGCATCGAATCAAAGAATTAGTAGCGTTAGAAGAGCAACGTAAGGAGCTGAATGCTTTTTGTAGCGCTGACCGCAGCATAGATAAATGTTGCATAGTCCAAAAATTGACAGCTGATGAAAGTGATAGCGATCTTTCCTTAACCGCACCAACCAACCATTTAGGGGGGCATTAGTGATGCCACGCGCTTGTTTAAAATGAAAAAAATGTGATGGTGTTAAAACTGCGTAGTCTTACACCATTATGGGCCAATTTAAAGTACTACATTTTGCCGCTCAGCTTATCTCCAGAGCGGCGCTGTACCGCTCCTCCTCGGTTTACGGTGCGGGCTTTGCCCGAAGCATTGGTTAATGTCCTAAGAATAGGACATTCTGACCGCTCATCCCCAGCACAACTCCGGATTAAAACTCGTAGTTTCTCAGTCATTTGACGTATACTTTCCATACGTCGTTCTAAGTCAGCAATGTTCTCCTGAGCCAGGCGTTTAACATCAATGCTCTGGCGAGATTTGTCATTCCATAACGTAAGCAAGCCTTCTATATCTTCCAGAGAGAACCCGAGATCTCGGGCACTACGAATAAAAACCAATCTATGAACATCATTGAGAGCATACTTACGATAACCTGACTCCGTACGCTCGGAGGCAGGGATTAATCCAATTTGCTCGTAATAACGAATCATCTTGGTGGATATTCCTGATTTACGCGATGCTTCTCCGATATTCATAAGCCCACCTTGTTAATGCTCAGCGTTAATGCTCAGCGTCCTCAACCAAAGGAGGCTGGAACCGACGCAGACGCAATGAGTTTCCCAGAACGAACACGCTTGATAGCGCCATCGCCCCTGCTGCAAAAATTGGAGAGAGCAGTATTCCATAAGCTGGGTATAGCAGTCCTGCAGCCACTGGAATCAATGCTGCATTGTAAGCAAATGCCCAAAAGAGATTTTGTCTGATGTTACCGATTGTTGCCTTAGACAATCCAATAGCATTAGGAACTCCCTGCAAGTTTCCTGACATTAAGACAACATCAGCTGACTCCACGGCTATATCTGTTCCTGTACCAATTGCAAGTCCAATATCTGCAACTGCAAGTGCCGGGGCATCGTTTATCCCATCGCCGACAAAAGCAACTTTACCGTAATTTTCTTGCAGTCGACGCACCGCTTCAACTTTGCCTTCAGGTAACACTTCCGCAACCACTTCATCAATATCTAATTGTTTAGCAATAGCCTGAGCTGTATTCGCATTGTCACCGGTAATCATGGCGACCTTGAGACCAAGCTGATGTAATGCCTTTATAGCTACTGGAGTACTTGATTTAATAGGGTCAGCTACAGCAATAATTGCAGCCAACCGACCATCTATAGCAACATAGAGAGGTGATTTCCCCTCATTCCCGAGGCGTTCAGAAATCCGGGAAAAATACGTTACCTCCAATGCTAACTCACGCATAAATCGATCAGCGCCTACTTCTACAAGGCTCCCTTCAACAGTCGCTCGTACTCCCATACCAGTGATTGAATCAAACTCAGTAAGCTCTGGCAGTAAAATGCCGTCTCCTTCTGCCGACTCAACAATAGCGCGAGCAATAGGGTGCTCAGAACGTGATTCAACTGCGGCAACTTTTGCTAATACCTCATTACGTTCAAAACCCTGAGCTAGTTCCAGATCTGTCATGACTGGACGACCTTCAGTCAGAGTTCCGGTTTTGTCTACAGCAACAACTTTGGCATCTTTGAGTAACTGTAGGGCTTCTCCCTTGCGGAATAAAATTCCCATTTCTGCACCACGACCTGTACCAACCATGATAGATGTCGGTGTCGCGAGTCCCATTGCACATGGACATGCAATGATTAGCACTGCCACAGCATTAACCAATGCGAAAGACAGGGCTGGTGATGGACCAAATACTAACCAAATCAGGAATGTAAAAAGTGCTGCCAACATCACAGCTGGAACAAACCACAATGTCACTCTGTCCACAACAGCTTGTATAGGTAACTTTGACCCCTGGGCCTGTTCTACCATCCGTATGATTTGTGACAGCATTGTCTGACCACCAACCGCAGTAGCACGCAACCTCAGTGCTCCTTTCTGGTTCACAGTCCCTCCGACAACTCCACTGCCAACGATTTTTTCCACTGGTATAGGCTCACCAGTTATCATCGATTCATCTATAAAACTGGTACCTTCACTTACCTCTCCATCGACCGGAATCCTTTCTCCCGGGCGAACTTCGATAATGTCTCCAAGCACAACGTCTTTGACAGGAATATCATTCATTACGCCATTACGGAGCACGTGCGCCTCCTTAGCCTGCAAGCCTACTAAGCGTTTGATAGCCTCAGACGTTCTCCCCTTAGCTCTCGCCTCCATAAATCGTCCCAAAAGAATGAGAGCGACAATCACTGCAGCAGCTTCGTAGTACACATTAACGGTACCCTCAGGCAAAAGGTATGGTACAAACGTAGCAACCACAGAATAACCAAAAGCAGCAATAGTCCCGACAGAGACCAGTGAATTCATGTCAGGAGCAAGCCGCGTAAGAGCAGGAATGCCTTTCATGTAGAATCGACGACCTGGAACCACTAAGACTAACAATGTCAATACAAACTGGACGTACCAGCTTTCCTGGATCCCAATGGTATTCATCACCCAGTGTTGCATTCTTGGAATCATGTGAGATCCCATTTCGAGAACAAATACCGGCAGAGCCAGTGCTGTTGCAATAACTAAATCTTTCTTTAATAAAGCCTTCTCTGCGTCCTTTCTTACTTCAGACTCATTACTGACCTGATTTTGGGTATCGATGACACGGGCTTCATAGCCAACTTTTTGAATAGCAGATATGAGATCGTCTATGCCAGCCACTCCGCGAATAGTTGCCCTCTCAGTTGCAAGGTTAACCGTTGCCGCCTTTACACCATCAACCGCTAAGAGTGCCTTTTCAACACGGCCAACACACGAAGCACATGTCATACCTTGCACTGAAAGTTCAACGGATGTTACAGGAACTTCATATCCTACCTTTTCAATTGCTTCGATTAACTTCAGTCGATCAACAGGAGCTTTAAGATGAATATCCGCCAGCTCAGTCGCAAGATTGACACTTGCGTTTACGACGCCTTCAACTTTGTTTAAAGCTGCTTCAACTCGTCCTACACAACTTGCACAGGTCATACCCTCAATAGGTAAGCTAACCCGGGCTTCAGCATTGCTGGAGAGCTGGTTTTTATGAATGCTCATGATGTATTTCTCATTGTTGGTTCAGATATTAAACAGTCTAGGGCTTACCATGATGGGAAGGTCAAGCGTATTATTTTTAACCTCATGAACACAACAAATGAAGCGCCATCATTCCTGATATTCATCCAGCTGTTTGGTAGTGTGTAACTCTAACTCAAAAGAAACGAGCGCCTAAATCTCAAAATATCAGGCTAGTAGCCTGTTTGAATGTGCTCCCTCAAGAAAAGCCCCGCTAACTGCCTTTTGCAGTGGCGGCGCTAGCATTCTTTTCGGTATTCATGGCCGCAGCTTGTAATCAAGCTAAGTGAATGGGAAACCTATTAACTGAAACGCCGTCATGGTAATCGGGGACGGGGTGGGATGACGCCCAAGCCGTCAGAAATCTGGCCGCTTGGGCGTTTTTTATTGTTATAAGGTGCCCAGTAAAACGGCGCTGATTGCTGGAATTGTTGTGCCAATGACTTCTTGAGTGCTAGCAACAACAGGTAAAGTTGCAGACATGACACTTTCAACGACTGTTGGTGTGTTGTAGAGACCCATACCGCCACCAATGCCCAAGGCAAAGGCCATCAAGCTTTGGCGAGCGATACCGCCCACAATACCCACCAGAACCATGGCTCCCGCTACGATCCGTCCCAAAGTACCTTGGGTCCAATCTTTTAGGGTATCCCACACATCGGTGAAAGCATCACCACCGGTGCCTGCAAATGAGGGCTCCGAAATCATTAACGCCATTAAACCAAGCGCACCAATGGTCATTAGGCGCTGAGTCTGAATGCTGCGAACTGCATTTGTCATTCGTTAGTTTCTCCGTAGATACTCAAGTTATCGCGCTTACCATCAGCTCCCGCTGAGGCTGAATCGCTTTGAGTCTGAAGTGGACGTAGCACTGGCGAAACCGTTCGAGGTGCTGACACCCCAATATCCCACCGGCGCGGTTCAATTTCGGTAAACACGTAGCTGGATAAATTCAGATCTCCACGGTCATCCTCCCAAGGCGCAATCCAAATCCGCATTACCCTTGAAGGAATGCGAATAGGTGCAGATTGCTGCGTCTCGGGTAATGCTGGATGGCTCAGCAGTCCTGTCTCTAAATCAGATTGTGAATACCCAGAGGGAGAACCAATTCGAGTCGCCACAGCATCAATCGTCTTGGGTGCAGCGCCATAACTGGTAAGCTCATAGACTTCACGAGCAGATAAACAGCGCACACCGTCAGGCATACCTGGGCATCCATATTCACTACTCCCAAGACCCAATGAACTACAGCCAGACAATAAGGTTGAGCCGACTGCCAATAAAAGTAATCCAGCTTTAGACCACTGTTTTGACTGGTGCTTTGGGTTGTTCTGCATTGATGTCGTCATGGTTAACTCTCCTCTGGATACACATCTTATTGTCTGAAACGGACTTCGATCGGTTAGCAACATGCAGGATTTTTTCATCTTCTTGCACCACCCCCTTGAGAAGTGGCCAACGACAACGAGGCACCACGAGTGACTATGACTTCAATTTTCCTTGCAGCGTCTACCTCTATGACTGGGAACATATTTTCAGCCATGTCCAAATAGAACTTGGCCACTCTATCCAATGCTTTACCTGTGCCTTTAATCGCAGCGCCTTGTAATGCTTCTTGGCTCATGACTTGCTGGTACAGCTGAGTATCACCGGCATTACCCGTCTGAATCGTCGGAACAGGATTTACATCAAATGCGCCAGCCAAGCCCTGAAGGAATCCGGCCATCATCGACTTGGCCACCAGCTGGCCTTGTTTCGACACCAATCGGCCACGAATGCCGGCTTTGCCGTCTTCACCTACAGCATAAGAATCCAGTCGTGTTTCAATGACGCCACCGTCTTCTCTCACACATGAAATGGTCTCGCCTCGCAAATAAGCACGCTCAGAGCTCAAATCACCGTAACCTGCGGCGATCAAGAAACACTCTTTGATATCCGCTCTAAATCGGTTGGGTAAAATGGCTTCCTTTTGAATCCTCAGCAATGCAGGAAAAGGTTCGCGTCTTGCGGACTCGTGAGTAGGTGCATCCAAACCTGTGATCAAAGTACCTGAGATGATGCTGCCCGCCGGTAAATACAAAGGCGGCGCTTCTTGCACAACAACCTCTGGTTCAGCAACCACTTCAGGCTCAATCATACGAATCGTGATTGGCGGCAATGGAACATCCCGAGCTCGTGTACCTTGGCCATTGGCTGGCTGCTGATAGAGCGGATCAGGAAGTGGCGCATTGGCAAAATAGTCGTCTGGGTTAGACGGCAGTGGCTTTTCTTCTTCAGGCAATTCCATGGCAGATAAAGGTACTTCAAAGCGGCTATTTGTGCCTTCAACTGCTGCATCACCTCCAGCGCGAACATCATCAAGTTCCGCTCTAAGGCGGGCCAGCTCCGCATTGACTTCACTTGGTATAGAAGGCGAACCTGGGCTTAGCCGTCCTGAATCGACGTCACGACGCAAGCGCTCAACTTCACGACGTAACTGTTCATTGCGCTCACTGAGTAGTTTTACGTTCGCAGCCAAACTATCGACCCCAACATCACGAGTATTGGTATCCGTAAGAATGTGCCGGATCGTTTCCTGTCGGTTCCGACTACTTGAGTCATCGTCAGGATTAGGTGAAAACACCATCACCATAAGGATGAGACCACCAGCAATACCAGCAACCGATAGGCCCCGCTTCATGTTCGGGCTCATTTGTTCCCATTGTGCTTTCATCGTTATTCACCTCCCACAAGAAGCGAAGGTCGCTGACTTTCCACCGCTTCTTCACGATGATTGCGAACAACCACATACAACTCAGTCTTTTCACCCGGCAACAAGATATTGCGAGGCCAGTAGGCGCTTGCCACTATATCTGGTGCATGACAGGCTATTTCACTGGCTTCTATCGGCCCATCGGCAAAGCTTTCAACCAGTCCTACATAGACGGTGAAGTAATGTCCCGTCACAATTTGCCCCTGTTTAAAACCAAACTTTAAGCCAGGCTGAAAACATTTCGGGCTTGTGTCAGTTTGGCCAGCTAAACGGATGTCATAGCCTTGTGGTAACTCATTTAGTGCAAGGCGTCTGAGTAAATCACGTAAGCTATCGACGTATGGCTGAGCCGTTTCCCAAGTGGCGGCTTTTCGGTTCACGACGCCCTTAATAGGCCACTGCTGACCATCAATAGCTAAGGTGATTTCACGCGGTGGAATACGACGAGGTACTAAGGTGACAGATAATGCGGGAGCTTCCTGACCAGGCGGAGTGATGTAAAGTGAAACCGGTGATTCTTTGTCCGTGGCTACATATACAACATTCCCCTTGATTTGCGTCTGAGCATCACTGGTTGTTCTCACCTGAGGCGATTCAAACGGCGTCACAATCCGATTCAGATGACCAAGTGCTACAGGGATCAGTTCATTAACCCCCGGTGTCATCAGTAACGTTGTTGGCACATCCGTTGAAACCGTATTGGTTTGAACCGGCGAATTTGCTGTAGCGGGCTGCTTCATCACACTAGCTGGCACAATCGGCAATTCCACGTCTGCATACGACGCTTGAGATAACAGGACGCCACTCAAGCTCATTGCGATTAAGTTTGGTGTTATCCATCGATTAATTTTGGTTCGCATCATTCACCCTCCGGTTTTGCTCTTGGGTCAACTTTTCACGAACTCGCTTCGTTCTAGCTTGCCCCTCATACGTATCCATCCAACTGAGCTTTGGACGGTATTGCTCAATATCGATGTCAAACTCATAGGTGCGAGTTTGGCGCTGTTCATCTCCAGATGGTCCAGAGACCAAGGAATAACCGGTCACAAAGACATGGCCGGTTTCATACTCATACTCCACTTGTCTGGGTTGGAATTTGAGCGTGACTCGGTCTTCCCGGATTTGTCTTGCCTGAATCTCCAGTGCATCGACCACTTGCTGGTACACCGCTGGAGAAAGCAGTGGTTCTATAGCAACCCGGATAAAGGACACATTACCCGGCGTCACGTTGCCCATAAGCTCAGCCAGGTAGAGCCCCCAGGACTCCAGGTAAGGTTGAGTGGCTTGGTTTCGTGACACTTCAGCCGTTTCAGACAAGGTTGGTGGTTGAATGGCCACTACGGTATTGCGAGAAAATGCCGCAACCGCAAGCAGCAAGTTAGATAGCACCAGCACTGCAATCAGAAACCGTTGCCATCGGTTCTCTAATTGCGTGCCTTGCCATGATTTTAAAAACACGTCGAACTTCACGGCAGATAGCTCCTGATAAATGGGTTAGGGATCGTCTTGGCTTTGGTTGGCAACAGTCCGGCCCAGTAGATGGCGTGAAGAATAAAACCATCTGGGCGACCATCACGAAAACGCCGATAGAGCTTGGTTGTCACCAACCCCAACAGGCATAAAACCAAGGCATTACCGGTAAAAATGCCGATCACTAGCCCCAACAGAATGGGAGCCATCTCATCGGCACTCCAAAGCAGGAAGTGCGGCGGGTCATCGATATAGGATGGAATACTCACAGGTTCCATAGTCACTCCTCGTTGTTTGAATTGAGAAGTGAAGAATGCCTTGGGATTGGCAGGTTCGGTGGTCAGCTAGATGCCGAATTTTTGAAGGTTTTGAGGGTTCTACTCAGACAATACTAACAATTGATCTTTTTGATGCGGTTGATATGATGAGGATATTGGTCGTGTCGAGACCAGCTGCCCACTTTAGCAAACCCGGACGGGACGACATGCATATCAAATTTATTTGGGTATACGGATTTAATGGTTGATGGGGTGAAGGTGCCCCATCAACCATTAAATCCGTATACCCTTTATTTTTAAGGCAAATGTTTTTCACTGAGAACACAGCAAAATGAATTAACGGCAGAAAAAAGGGCTCTTAATGACGCGGCAGGCTTCAGAAAGCATGCAAAATGCAATCATCGTTTAACAGAAAGGATAGATGCATACATGAACGCAGAAGAAGCATTACTTCAAATCTATATGAGAGAATTAGATACAAAGCGTCAAATAAAACATAATTCTAAATTTGACATATTTATGAGTACGGGGGCGTACCATTTAGAATTCGCTGTGTTGTCGTTGGCTATTAGCAAAGTAAATCAGGAATTAAAGAGTGCAGGTGTTGATATCGCGTCTTTCATAGACGAGATCCATAAATACATAAACGACATCATGGTAGACAGCATGGAAGGCTCGAACCAAGTTAAAGAGTTTGACCCGAACAACCCTAAGGAAGTAGAGGTGTCATGTTATAGCAGAACATTGAAAATGGTGAATGATAACCTGCTTAACCGTTACTACAACGCACTGCAAGCAGAAAGAATGAAGGAGGAGTTAGACAGAAAAGTCATTCGATTCCATAAAAAATGAAGACCTAAAGATATCAAAACGCATTCCTTGCTGAACAGGAATGCGCATGGACACTAATTGCCTTCTTCAAGGGCAGCGATTTTTGATTCTATGATCGGCAATCTCGCCCTGGCACCTCTGTGTCCTTTATCGACAGCTTTTGAATACCAGATTTTTGCCTGATAAAAATCTTGTTTAACGCCCTCACCTTTTTCATACAACACACCGAGCGTATAAGGCGCAATATCATGCCCTTCACTAGCAGCCTGCTTAAAAAGCGTGATTGCAGATTGTATATCGCCCTTGTCGAGCGCTGATGCGCCTTCAAAGAACGCGTCGTTCGCCCATACAGAAAAAGATAGAGTGAACGCAAAAGAGGACAAAAATAGCTTTCTTAACATAGGTGTTTCCCATACTCTAATTAAGCCGCTTTACGTGGCTTTTTGCTTCGCTTATTTTTAAAAGCTAAGGATATCTATCCGTTCACATTGGGCGCAAATATAGGCACATGTATCACTGCGCTTATCGCAGCGTTGGGTGTAGTGGGGGTTAATA
>NZ_JAKRFA010000040.1:0-31651 GCF_022348305.1 Alteromonas sp. MmMcT2-2 | reverse complement strand
GCTTCAAGCTCTTTCTTATTCATGTTCATCTGCCTATCCTTAACTCTCTATAGAGTAAATTGAGATAGGCAGTTACACAAAATTAGTTACAGTCTCTTTTTTTACTGTTCGAAATTTTAACCAGCGAGGCCAAAGTATTACTAACTAATCCATAAAATTATCAACTGTTTCGATTAGCTCATCCACGTTTTCAATCAGTGTTTGACGCTGTTTCTCTGAAAGAGTTGAAAATATCTCGGCCAGTAGCGTTGCTGTCACAGTCATATTATGAGCACTACTTTGCTTGTACACATCGCTTTTATAATTATCCGGATTTTGCATGAGAGCCACCAACTCTTGCTCAAACCTTTCGTTTTGCTTGCGCGAAACGAATAACTTTCTTGCCGCATTTTGAATGTTTCTGCGATACGTTATCCAAGCGTCACCTGTAGAAATAAACTGTTGCGCGTAGGTGCTAACAATTTGTTTTTGCTCTTTACTTAGATCTCCAATACGCTCACTTATTGTTTCTTGTATTCGCTCAATTCTATCTTTAAGTCTCTTTGCTTCAGACTTTTCCAGCGCCTCTTGTCGCTCTTCCTCTTCTTCTTTATTGTCTTTTTCTAATGCCGCAAATAGGGTGACAACTTGCTCATCATCGAGTGTTTTAGCAATAGCCGCTAATTCAGGACTGACCTCGTCTCGTACGCGCTCCCAATGCGATCTAGCTAGCTCAAGGTTGTTATAAACAATACTCGAATTAAGGGTGTCATTCTGAATCTGCTTTTTTATATCCTCTAATTGCGCTTTATAACGAGTAAGTTCACTCTTCTTGTGCCAGCTCAACCAATTTTGTAAATGCGCATCAAACTTCTCCTCTTGCTCATCTTTAAGCTCGATGTAGTCGTCCATGTACCAATACACCCACCAATCCAGGTTGTTATATGCCAGCTTAGAACTGCATGAAGTAAGAAAAATAATAAAGACAACAACCAACAATGAACGCATAGTATTTCCTTTTTTACGTTAGTTACGTCGTGACAAGTAAAAACGCTTATTGCTGTGTACCGAAAAATTGAATTTTACTTTGATATTACGCAATAAATATCCGCAACAGAGAACTTTACGTTGCACAGCCTTTACTCTACTTTAATGGCATTGCCTGTAAAAAGAAGGACTTTAATGTGTCAAAACGTGTCGCAATTTTAACCTCTGGTGGCGACGCCCCAGGTATGAATGCATGTATACGTGCCGCAATTATTGCGTGTCAGAAAGCTAATTTTACCTTGCTTGGCTACAAGCACGGCTACAATGGATTACTACAGCAAGAGTTTATTCCTCTATCTCTTGATTCAACGCACAATCTTATCCAGCAAGGTGGCACCATACTGCACAGCGCAAGGTGTAAAGAATTTAAAAATCGTGAAGGGCTTATCAAAGCGGCTGATAACTTGAGACAGGCCGAGATCGACACACTTATTGTAATCGGTGGTGACGGATCTTTTCGCGGCGCAGCAAAGTTGAGCGAACTATGGGATGGCCAGATTCTTGGTATTCCGGGAACCATTGATAACGATATAGCGGGTACTGATGCGACTATAGGCTACTTTACCGCAATAGATACCGCCATGAGTTCTATCGATAAAGTTCGTGATACAGCTGATGCCTTCGAACGTATTTTCCTTGTAGAAGTAATGGGTCGCAATGCTGGCTTTTTAGCATTAAATGGTGCCCTTTCCGCGGCTGCTGACTATGTGGTTGTTCCTGAGTTTTTTGAATCCGCTGAGACTGAAATCAAAAAGATCGTAAACCAGATAAAAGCGCAGCGTGCTTTGAAAGGGCCCGTCAGTTTTATTGTTGTAGTAGCTGAAAACGTTTGGCCTAATGGCTTAACAGGATTAACCGAAGCTTTGCAGTATCACAATATCAACGACGTTAGGCCAGTAACCTTGGGACATGTCCAACGTGGCGGCTCGCCGGTAGCACAGGACCGACTACTCGCCACTACTCTTGGTGAATTCGCCATAAGCTTAGTAGGAAGCGACGTCACCAACATAATGGTTGGTGAAGTTAATCAGCGCCCTATTACCGTCCCCCTACCCAAAACTTGGGAAGAAACAAAGCCCCTCAATCAAGCCCGGGTTGACGCTATGCGTACCCTAATGAACGAAAGGTACAGCTGCAACTAAGTAAGATGGTTCAGACGCTGTTTAATTTGAAACATTTATAGATTGTAAAAACAAAAAAGGCGGTGCTTTATAATAAAACACCGCCTTTTAGTACTTCATGCTCAAGCTTCTTTACATCTTCATTGCCGCTTTCACTTTATCACGATGACTGCGACTCACTTTAAGTTCTGTATCATTTTGAAGTATTAAATGATATTCGCCACTAATATGGCTCACTAACTTTTTAACAAAACGGATATTAGCAATAGCTGAACGGTGCACTCGAACAAAGAACTGTGGGTTTAGTTCCTGCTCAAGTTCTTTCATGGTTTTGCGCATTATATGCATGCCATCCAGTGCGTGAACGCACATATAATCACCTGCAGCATCAATCCATTGAATGTCTTGAACGTTTACGCGCGTTACTTCTGAGCCATCTTTAATAGCCAATACATCTGGGTATGGATTGGTTTCAACCGGCTCACCATTAGCTAACTTGCGTAAAATCTCTTCGCAATCATCGCCTGTAAGTTCAGCAACAAGGCTTACCAATTTTTGTGACTGCTCATCTTGATGTTGAGTTGAGTAATATTCACGTACTTTGTTTAACGCCGCACCTAAGCGCTCGTCGTCTGCTGGCTTTAACAGATAATCTAAAGCATGCACGTCAAATGCTTTTATTGCGTAGCTGTCATAAGCAGTTACGAAAACGATCATGGGAATGGGCTGTTTCAGTTCGCGCAACTTATGAATAACCTGAAAGCCGTTTAAACCGGGCATTTGAATATCTAAAAACACCAAATCTGGACGATGTTGAGAAATGCTACTTACAGCCTCTAGGCCGTTCTGACACTCTGCAAGCACCTGCACATCATCATGACGCTCTAACCTGGCACGAAGGCCCTTGCGTGCTAAAGGTTCGTCGTCCACTACAATGGTTTTAATCACTTGCTTTGTCATGTTATACGTCCTTAACTTCATAGGGAATGCGTATTCTAACTCGCACGCCTGAAGGCTGATTGTGTTCTATAGAGAATGCAAAATTACGATGATAGAGGGATTGCAAACGCTCTTTTATATTGGCTAGGCCTACGCCGTTTTCTCGACTAAGTGTTCCGTCTTTGATATCTGCACCAGGGCCGTTATCGGCAACATCCATTAACAAATCATTGCCAAATGTACGTGCCGTAATCGCTATACGACCACCATTTTCCATCTTAGATATGGCGTGCTTTATTGAGTTTTCAATAATGGGCTGCAAGATCATGCTCGGCACAAGTGCACTTTCACACCCTTCATCGATGTCCCATAGTACTTCTAGACGATCGTCAAAACGTACCTTCTCTATCTCTAGATAGAGTCGTAATGCCTTTATTTCCTGACCTAGCGGTACTCGCTTTATCGGGTCGTTGTCTAATGAATAACGTAGAAAGTCACTCAAACGCGACACCATCGCTTCTGCTGTGTCGTTCTCTTTTAAAAGAATAAGGGTTGAGATAGCGTTAAGCGTATTGAAGAGAAAATGCGGGTTGAGTTGATAGCGCAACATCTTTATGTGAGCTTGGTGCGCCATGGTACTCGCCTTTAGCGCGTTCTGCTTCTCTTTTTGAAGCATTTGGAAGTTCTTGATGCCAAAGTACACACCACTCCAACACCCCACCATTATTAGCGAGTTAATAGTGTTGGTAAAATACATATACCATTCGTCTGGGCGATATCCGTGCTTGTAGATTTCCCAGTAGTTAATGTTTTTTACCACGGCCCATAGCAAAGCAATTAAGTAGCACGACACAATCACTATGATGATCATGTTGAGCGGTGATTGCTTTCTTGCCCATCGATAGATGTAGCGAAGCGGAATGGTTAGCAACCATCCTGCATAGGCATTAAGCATGATGATGAAAACCCAAATGGGTCGAACATCATGGAGAAAAGATCCGATGTAATAAATTATTGCGAACCCTGCCCAGCCTGCACTGTGCAATGTCCAAAATAAACGTTCATTACTTTCTATTACACGCTGAAAGCGACTCACAATATTACCAATTTAAAAACTTATAAGAAGATTATACGCAAGCCTTGCCACGACCCAAGCGCCTTGGTCGTGCCCCTTATGCTTCTTGTCGCAGGGCAAAATCTTGAAATTAGACATGTTTTGGCTATATCAATTCGCTGATTACGCTCAGTAACTGATATTCATTCTTTTCAGCCAGTGCACCCACCACCAGGCTGGGCCAACCAGCAAGAAGCGCAAATCGTCAAAAAACGAAGGCTTTTTGCCCTCGATATGATGGCCAATAAACTGCAAAATCCACATAACGACAAACAGTACAAGAGAAAATAACCATACTGAGATACTGAAGTGGTCTAGGGTATTAACTGCACCGAAACACAGTATAGTTAAGAGGGTCATTGCAGCCCCAATCGGACCAGACAACATAAAATAATAATACAATACGGGAACCGCTATGATATGCGCCCATGTAATATCGAATTGCGCAATCACATAAGGCACCGGCAAACTCCACAGCAAACCTATCGTTACGAAATAGATGCTGGGTACGGCTATAGCATGAATGATAATGTTAGTTTTATTTTGGTGGCTCTCACCATACTGCATTAAAAGTCGCTCAATGCTTCTCATGTAAATCCCCTTAGCCTGTTATTTTGATTTTTATCTAAAGAGCACCCAACTATTGTTTTCCTACGTTAACAATGTGTGTCGGGACAACAGCGTTTTTATCAATTTTTCTTCACAGGTAAAGGCGAGCCCATAATAAACCACATCACTATCAAGCTTATGATTTTTAACTTTTGCAGTAAGCGCTACTTCTTTACCGTCCAACGAATAGTTTAGCTTAACCTCAGCTTCATCGAGCATTACCGGCCAATTTGGCTTGACCTGTAACGCTACTTTGCACCCTTTTTCACTTAAATCTATGATGATCCCCGTTACGTTTTCGTCACTGGGATAAACGTCAGCTTCTAACGTTACTGAAACGCCAAGTTGAGCACGCTTTACAGCGCGAAGTCCTATACTTTCAATACGTTTTGGAAAGGTTGTAATAAGTAAGCCTGATGGCTTTGAAAGCAATTTGAGTACTTTCACTTTAAACGCAATAACCTGGCCAGTATCGCCCTCAAGCACAGAACGCACCACGATATCGTTGCCAACAGTCAGAGCATCCCTAACGGTAATCCACTTCGCCGATGTTGGAATATGAAAAAGCAAACATTCATCAATAAGCATGCCTATGTAGTCAGTCTTCACACGCTTTGGCGCTGCAGGCATAGCAATTTGTAAATCTACTGTATCGCCGGGTACCAGCGTACGCAACGATTCCAAATTATCTTCGCTTAGTAAATTGCTTTGTATTTTTTCAGCCATTTGTATTTGTTATTGCTGGATTTAATGTCATTTAACTCAATGTACGCATCAAACAAAAACTTATCAATACTACGATTGAAAACCATGTTCAATAAACGTAAAAATTGCCCCTTAGTAGCAGGCAATCTATTGGGATTAACTCAATAGGTTGATATAGTTGAGGGATAGTTTTGCTTATCTTTTCGGACGTTTATGACCTCTGCTCTTCGCTATACGTTAACTATTTCCAATTGGCGTGCCCATCAATTTACTATCGCGCTGCAAATACCTGAGCATTCTGGCTCATCAATTGAGCTTAGCCTTCCAAGCTGGATCCCGGGAAGCTACATGGTGCGCGATTTTGCAAAAAGCATTATCGAGCTAACTGCAAACACTTCTGAAGGTCATAGTACTGAAAATGTTGGCGATAGAAGCGTTTATAGCCTTTCGGTAACTAAGCTCGATAAACAAACTTGGCGTGTAGACACAGATGGAAAACCATGTACGGTCGTTTACTCGGTTTATGCCAACGACTTATCTATTCGCTCTGCTTTTATGAACGACCAATATGCGTTTATAAATGGAACCAGTGCGTTTCTAAACGTTTCCGGCTTCGAGAATGTGCCGTGTGAGGTGGACATTGAGCTGAACGACAGCGATTCTGCAACCTCGAATTGGAAGGCTTATACGTCAATGCCTTCTCGTTGTGAAAGTACAAGCCCGTCTCGGTGGCACTTCGTTGAAAAAAATTACGATGAGCTCATTGATCATCCCATTTATGTGGGCATTGCAGACACTCACAGCTTTGAGGTTGACGGCATTACGTTTACGTTACTTTTCTCAGGTAACAACAATATTGATTATGAGCGCATAGCAAATGACTTAACGCCAATTTGCAAGCACCACCTAAATTTGTTTGGTGCTCCACAACCTATTAATAACTACCTGTTTATGACGCTGCTTGCCGACAATGGGTTCGGCGGTTTAGAGCATAAGTATTCTACTGCCCTTCTTTACCCTCGCTTCGACCTTCCTCAAGTTGGTGAAAGTGAGAAAAAAACCGACAGCTACATTACGTTCTTAAGTCTGTGCAGCCATGAATTTTTCCACACATGGCATGTTAAGCGCATTAAACCTAGCGTAATGGTGAAACCAGACTTATCTCAAGAAACATACACGGATCAGCTGTGGATTTATGAAGGCTTTACCAGTTTCTATGATGACGTCACCCTTGCTAGAGCCGGCGTTATTGAACCACAGAAATACCTCGATATTGTTGCGCAAAATGTCAGTCGACTTTTGCAAAACGCTGGACGCTTTAAACAAAGTGCAGCTGAAAGTAGTTTCGACGCATGGACAAAATTCTATAAGCAAGATGCGAGCGCTACTAACAATATCGTAAGTTATTACACCAAGGGAGGCATTATCGCCCTTGGGTTAGATTTACTCCTTCGTAAGCAGTCAAACGAACAAGTGAATTTAGATACCTTGATGCAGTTATTGTGGAAACACTATGGCGTGGATGAAAAAGGTACGCCTGATGACGTGATCCAAAATCTATGTACAACGCATTTTGGCATTGATGTTTCAGAATACTTAAATCGCGTGGTGTATGGCACAGACGATGTAGAATTGGCTTCGTTAGTATCTGAAATGGGCGTTAACTATGCGGTTCGTGCTCGCGTGTCAGGTGAAGATAAAGGCGGTGCCTCCTCGCTGCCTGCTATTAAAAATCAGCTTGGCGCCACGTTAAAGCCAGCTACCTTCGGACTTACTGTATTACAGGTATTTGAGGGTCTTGCCGCAATGAAGGCAGGTGTTCTTTTAAACGATGTCATCATTGGGTTAGACGGTCATATCGTCAATGCCCAGAAGCTTCAGCGCCTATTAGATAATGCCCAAACGTCGCAGGTGGAGTTAACGCTTATTCGAGACGGGCGGCTTCTAACCCTGCCTCTTGAGGTAACTCAGGCAAGAAAAGAAATGGCTTACTTTGAAATCACTGATGAAGAAAAGCTTAATCAGTGGCTGGGGAAATAACTCCGCCCTGTAGCGTAAAAACTAAAAAGGCGCTTTGAGAGTTTACCTGAAAGCGCCTTTTTCTTTATGACTGTTAAAACTAAATCAAATTAATGGTTACTCTTCGGGAGACCCCGAAATGATAGTCTGTGGGTCTAAACGAGTGTTGCCCAAATTAATACGCCAATCCAGATGCGGGCCTGTAGAGCGCCCTGTTGAACCTATCGTTCCAATCTGCTCGCCTTGCTTAACGGTTTCACCCACTTCTACCGTAATAGTATCCATATGAAGAAACGTTGAAAACACGCGCATGCCGTGGTCGAGAATCAAGGTGTTACCCGAATAATAGAGATCATCAGCCATTGTTACCACACCATCAACAGGTGCATACACAGGCGTGCCCGTTTCATTGGCGATGTCCAAACCATAATGCGGCCATTTCGGCACGCCATTTAGAATGCGCTGACTACCGTAAACACCGGAAATAACGCCTTTCGCAGGCCACTCAAACCGGGTGAATAATGCATCTAAATCAGTATTACCGCTTCGCGCGTTAGCTACGTTGATATTGTCTTGCTTAATACGCGCCGTCACTTCTGCTGGCGGAGAAACCATTTTTTGCTCTAGCCCGTCAATTCGCTGAATGTTGTATTCGCGTTTTTCAAGGGTAATGTCTCGCTGCCACTTTTGGCCGTTGTCTAATTTTACTACCAACGTTTGATGCAGTGGCGCTTCCCGTTCAAAGCCAACAACAAATTTTCCGTCTTTGTTGGTTTGAACAGTTTCGCCATTAAGCGTTACTTCGGCCCCAGCGGGAGCTTGCCCGCGCAGTAAGGCACCTTGCGTAAACTTACCGTTCAACACTACGTTTACTTGCTCTTGACTAGATAACGCTTCTTTTTGGCCGTTTAACTCTACATCTGCGTAAGCAAATGGCATAGAGGCAACTGTGCTAATTGCCACTACACAACTCATTACACGAGATACTGCGCTATGCAATGCGTTTCTTGAAAGCGTGAATGCCATAGTTGTTTCCTTTCCCTATAACGAGCTGTCGTCAAATGTTAACCCTTTACTGTGGCGCCTTTACCTACGCCCTCATAAGCGATAACTTGGCAAACGCCGTCAGGCGTGCGTTTCTTCTGCTCTTCAAGCAGATACTGCGCCAAACACTCAACTGTTGAGTCGGTTTCGATGACTTCACACTCTGACTTAGGAATTAATAGTTCAAAATAGCCCTGTGACGACTCGTAAGCAAAACAGTAGTAATCCGCTTCATTTGAAACTTGACCTTTAAGCTTTCTGTCGCTGTACGCTATTTCGTCTTCACGGGTTGCTATATAGATGTCGGCCCAACGGTCAGCCCAATACTGCTGACTTTCAACACACACTTTGCCGTCAAGGATAATATCAATACGCGAACGGTGACCGTGCGCTATGCGCTGACAATTACCGTCGTGCTTTTTAAGCCCGTGGGTATAGTGATAATACGGAGAATTAATGACTTCCTCACGTAAATGCAGCGTAATGTTTTCAACGTTTTCTGGAAGATGAGTCGCCAATACTTCTTTTAAGTAAACGCCAACAGATTCCATGTTTATCTCATCAGAATAAACAAATGCATAAGCTTCAGCGGGGCAATGTAGCATGATGCTACGCCCATCAATGCAGGTAAAGCGCGCTTCTACCTGTTCAGAATCGTCGTCGTGAATAACCTCTGAACCGCTGTATTCAGCAGGTACAAGCAACTTGTGATCAACATATTCGTCGATTAGTCGCTTTAAGTTCTTTTTCACGTGACCAAAGTCTTGAACCATGCTCTCTTCGTTGAGCTCACCGTCCAAAATCACATCGACAATCCAGCTTTCCCCTACCATGCCGCGTTTTGGGCAAAGGTAAGAGAAGTCCATCACTGTCAAATCATTTACAAATAATTGCATAACACCCTTGAATCGAGTTTATATTCTACTAACTAGTATACGTTTTTTATCTTTGCTTCGCAGCGACTAGTCCATTGAAGATTGGCGATTAAGCTGATCTTTTAAATTAGGTGGAATTCCACGGATTGTTAGCGTATCCGTAGCTGGGTCGTAAAATACCCGATCGCCCATTAGTTTGCGTTCGAAGCTAAGCGATATTCCACCGCCCTGACCGGTAAATTTAGCAAGCTGTTTTAGCGCCGCAGGGTCTGGCTGAATTTCTTTCTCAAGCGGTACTTCCATAGACTGAGTAAACGCAGAAAAGTTGCTGCTGGTCTCTTCATTTTGAGGAAGTCGGTTCGCCAGTTCATCTACCGATAAACTTTCGCCTGCATCAATCTTTTCTTTAAAGTACGATTTAACTTCTTCTCTATGCTGATGTTGTTCTTGCGGGTCTAGAGACTCACTGGCAAGGTAGGCATCAACTGAAGAGATCAATTGTTTGTTTTGCTGTTTAACATCAACCAGCTCTTCACAGCCTACAAACTGCATAAAGAAGTCAGATACCTTTCGCCCCATTCTACCTTTAATAAAGCTAACGTAGCGCTGCTGTTCTGGCTGAATATCCCACTGGGTTAAATCGAAACGTACAGCGAGCTGCATTTTTGCTAAATCTAAGTGTTCACGCGCAGAAAGATCCAAAGAGTTTGTCACTTCAACGTGCGAGCGGGTATTTAACAATGCAATCATCAAATACTGTGTGGCTAAATACTCATACTGGCAGAAAATAAGAAAACCGGTCTCAACCGTACCCGTTTCTGCCAAAGTGCGAACTAAGCGATTGGTCGCTGATACCGAAAACGAATGGAATGCATCTTCAACGTTATCACCCGCCGCTTTTTGAATATCCATGTATTGCTTAAGGCCTTCCGCGAACTCTGCTACGTTCTCGGTGCTCTTTTGCGTAGTCGCTTCGCCTTCTTCGTTTTCCACTTTTGCTTCACAGGTAACTTCCGTCACGAAGTGGCCAACCCCTTTTCCAGGTTTAGCATTGAAACTGTGGTTTATTTGATGGGCAAGAAGCTCGATTTCCGGAGTAACAGCTAAGCAGTTGTCACGTGGAATTGCTTCAATTTTCTCTTCTTTGTTTACAATCAAACGATGTACAACAAAGTGATGAATCAGTGCACTCATAGAGTATCGGGTGTCCTGTTGCTTAAAAAGTGTCAGAAATATCCAAAGAATTGCGGGATTTTAGAATGAATGATTGTACTCACTCAAACAACGATTATAATCATTTTACGTGTAAAACCATTCTTTTTATCAAAGAAATCATAAAAAAGAGGCGTAGCAATGCCCCAACAGAGCCGCTATAGCAACGACGAATTCGAAACGCTAATGAATAACGTTATTCTAACCCTTGAAGAAGGCGGTGCAAACCGCGATCTTTCACTTATGGTGTTAGGAAATGTCATTACGCACATTTTAAATACTCAGGTAGCCCCTGAAAATCGCGAAGCCATGGCAACGCAGTTTGCCGACGTACTCAAGAAAAGCGTTAAAAATAGCTAAGGGATTGCATGATACTTGCCGAATCACCTCGTCGCCAGCGTGTTACTAAACTGGTAAATTGGGGGCATTGGTTTGCCTTGGCGAACATTATCATCGCCATAGTTATTGCCTCGATTTTTGTTTTTTCATCACCTATGCCTGGCACAGGTGTCGGCACCTTGTATCTTCTAGCCAACTGGTTCGGTCATATTGGTTTTATGACCTTTTTTGGCTTTGTTATTTTTATCCTCCCTCTTTGCTATTTGGTTAACAACCCCAGAGTCATAAAGGTCAGCGCGTCTATTATTGCAGCTGTGGGGCTAGCGCTCTTGGCTTTCGATGCGTTGCTATTTAATCGCACAGGCTTCCATATTAGCTTTCACGCCGCTGACTTACTGCGCAGTGAAGCTCAGTCAACAATGGCGATAGAAAGCTGGCAACAGTGGGCATTTTTATTTCTTCTGTTTATCGTTTGGCTTGGCTTCCAGCTGGTCTTAGCCAATGCAATCTGGAAACGTGTTGAACGCTTCACTCGCCATAAAGTGGGCATCCCTGTTACTACATTTTTTGTCAGCTGTTTTGTTACCAGTCACGCTATACACGTGTGGGCTGATGCCAAGTTGTATCAACCTATCATTAAGCAGGACAACATGTTTCCGCTTTCTTATCCTGCGACTGCTAAAACGACTATGTCGCGTTATGGCTTGCTTGACTTAGCGGCTTATGAAGAAAGAAAACAACTTCAGTTCAACCCTGATATTCACAATATCACTTACCCAGCCGAGCCTGTTTATTGTTCTATTGAAACTAATAGAAACTTAACCGTGGTTGTCCAGACTGATAACGAACAGGTGGTGGACTTAAGTAACATTAAGCGCAACACCTTAAACAAAGTAGCCAATTACTATTCGACGGCCAGCAGCATAGAAGGCTTAATGACTACTACGCTATTTGGTGTTCCCGAAATATACCAAGACGCTTTATCTCAAAAGCGTCCGGTGTTATTAGCACTTCCATTGGGGTCTGGCATGCCGGTCTCTATTCACAGCGATGAAGCGTTGCCGTTGCCTCAATTAGCGGGATATTTGCAACCACTGAGCAACAATCATGATGGTTTGCATATTGCGTTTTTGAAGAGTGCTGATATCGAAAGCTATGTGAAAAACACGTTAGCGCGTAAACACGATGTGATTGTTGCAACTGGCTTTGGTAGCGAAAGTGGCAAAGGCACGCTGTACAGTACCCTTAAACTGAATGCTAGCTTAGCCAGCACGGAAGATTTAGCGCCTACCATTTTAGGAGCATTGGGATGTAACGCCCCTGCTACGTTTTATTCTACTGGCCAAAGCTTACTTTCTCCTTCAAGACCATGGCTAGTTAGCACCTCTGGTGAACGCATTGTTGTGTTCCATGACAATAAACGTACTGACGTACTTAGTAACGGCAGCTATGAAATAAGCGACATGGCGACCGGCAAGCGCAGCAAAGAAGCGCTAAATGTCGATTTATTAAGTCAGGCTATTAAACACCTATCACGATTCTCAACACAAAATTAAAATTCTGGCGGCAGACTAAGGAAAGTCTGCCGTTAAGCGCTTCGGTGTTATGTACAACCACCCAATATGAGTTACGCATAACCACTCATCTAATTGTTTTGCATAAATAATCTAGAAAACCAGCACATTACGAAATACCGGCCCAAACGGGTTCTCGCAACACACTGTGTTAAGGACGCAAACTAATAAAGACTATAGTTTCAGGCCATCTAGCTAGAGGTGTGGATGTCTACCCACCATTGAATCCGATGGGTAATCCACTTTAGATATTACTGTGGTGTTTTTTGCCATAGCTGAATATGGAAGTCTGCGGTTACGCTTTTCAACGTTTCAACAATCTCATCGATTTTGCCGTTTGGCAGTTTCCAGTAAAACGGCGTCATTCTGATAAGTGCCAGCGCATGTTCTTCGCTTTCGAAATGGATAGGAAAGGAAAAGCATTCATTGCAAACCCGTGTAAGCCCATCTCGTTCTTGGTTGTCGATTTCATGCTGTCTTGGATTGTCGTACACCTGCTGTTTAAGCTCAAACAGGTGTTCAGGCGCAGGATCGACCGTCACTAAAAGGCCATTGTTTTTAAGAGCCCTCACATATTCTTCATTACTCCCAGGTGCGAAAACCTGAATCATCACATCTTGCGAGTTACCGCTTAGGGGTAAATCGAAACTGCTAGCAACAACGAACTGTGCTTGTTTGTACGCTTTAGCTGCCAGCTCTACTGCGATTTTGGCGATATCGCTACCTGCTCCTTCAACCTTTAAACCACTCGCTGAAAGTCCTTGTACCATCGCATCCAAGTAACTCCCCTCACCACAACCCGCGTCATAAACCTTTATGGCATTCTTTGATGCTTCTTCATTGGTTGTCGTTTCATTTAGTACCTTTTCCACCAGCGTCACTAATTTATCTTTCAACGGCTTATAGGCATTTAATTGATGGAATTCCCTTCTGGCTCTCACCATTGCTTTGTCGTCACCCGGAAGTTTCGATTTTTTAAATTGAACGGGCAAAAGGTTAACGTAACCAGATTTCGCTTTATCGAAGGTATGGTTATTTTCGCAGCGAATAGGCGTTGTATGTAATGAGATAGGGAGTTTACAAAGTGGGCAGTGCCACATGACAGGTTCTTTTTACTGAGAATTTGCCGTAAAGGATATCAAACCCGACACCTTTACGGCAATAAGCGTAACAACATCACACGCCGAGTTAACACTAATACTGGGCGCTTTCGTGCTTATTTGGAGAACTTTTACACTACAACTTTGCCAATGGATGTTGCTCTTCAGCCCATGGAGAAGTGAAGAAATGTGCTATTGCGCTTTGCGGCACTTCATCTACTGTTTTGTATTTCCACTGTGGTGACATGTCTTTATCAATCAAAAGCGCTCTTACCCCCTCTTGGAACTCACCACTTTCTCCACATCGACAGGACATATCAGCTTCCATTCTAAAACAGTCAGCCAACGTCATATTCGCACCTTTCTTACATTGCTCGAACACCAAATGCATAGTGATAGGAGAACCTTTGGCTAGAGTGCTTTGCGCTCTCTGTAACCACTTATTCTCACTCATGTCTGCGTTAAGAATGGCATGAACTACGTCGGTAACATTGTCAGCCGAACACAAGTCATTAATAAGTGCCATATTCGGCTCAACGTTGCCATTGGGAAATTCTTCTGGCGTTTTCATTGTGTCGATAATGTGCGAAACACTAGAAGCCAAACTTTCGCTGTCGGTCTTTTCCCACGTGTATTCTACGAGGGTATTAAGCAAAGTGTCTTTTTCTGTACTCGCCAGCAAACTGTCTGCAAGCCCTACAAAGCAAGCATCGGAGCCATTCATTTGGCCGCCTGTTAGACCTAGGAAGAGACCTGCTTTACCTGGTAAGCGAGGTAGAAAATAGCTACCGCCTACGTCCGGGTACAAACCTATCGTAATTTCCGGCATAGCAAGACGAGAGGTTTCGGTTACTATTCGATGGCTTGCACCGCATAGAAGCCCCATGCCACCGCCCATAACAATACCACTGCCCCATACAACAATAGGCTTACTGTAATTGTGAATAGTATAATCTAGCGTGTACTCAGTTTCGAAAAATGTTTCTAAGAAAGCTGGAATTTGCCCATTAGCTTCCACCATCGATTTGTACATAGACACTATGTCACCACCGGCGCAAAATGCCTTCTCGCCAGCAGCATCGATCACAACAGCTACGATATCGTTGCGAGACTGCCATCGCTGAAGCGCGTCAAGCATGATGCTAGCCATTTCCAAATCCAATGCATTTAATGCCTTTGGCTTGTTAAGCGTTAAACGGCCTATTGTGTAGTCGTTGCTAGACGTCTTGATTTCATCAACAATGACTACCGATTCCACATCTGTCATTTTCACTCCTTCCCATAGTCCATTAAATCGTGCCTGAAATAGTTCGTTAGCGAAGTGTACTACAGTACACTTCTCTCATCTGACAGCAAACGTCTACCAATGATAACGCGCATAATTTCATTGGTGCCTTCCAATATTTGATGTACGCGAACATCTCTGAAGTGACGCTCCAACGGATATTCTTTGATATAACCGTACCCGCCGTGTAGCTGGAGGGCATCGTTACATACATTGAAGCCAACATCTGTCGCGAACCTTTTCGCCATAGCGCAATAGGTGGTTTTGTCTGGGTCGTTATTATCCAGCTTACAAGCCGCCATACGTACCATTTGTCTCGCTGCAACAAGTTCAGTAGCCATATCAGCTAATTTAAACTGTAATGCCTGGAAACCTGCAATAGGTTTACCAAACTGCTCACGTTCATTCATGTAGTCGCGCGCAACGTTTAGCGCCTGCTGTGCAGTTCCTACCGAGCAAGTTGCAATATTGATTCGGCCGCCATCAAGCCCTTGCATGGCCATTTTAAAGCCTTGTCCTTCCTCGCCAAGTAACCAACTAGCATCTAATTTCACGTTATCGAACGTGATCATACGAGTGGGCTGTGCATTCCACCCCATTTTTTCTTCGGCTTTACCGTACTCAATCCCGTCGGCATTAGCCGGAACCGCGAATGCAGATACGCCCTTAGGACCATCTTCCCCTGTACGCGCCATTACAACAAGAACATCCGTACTGCCAGCACCAGAGATAAACACCTTAGACCCGTTAAGGACATACCCACCGTCAGCTTTCGTCGCCTTTGTTTTTAGCGACGCTGCATCAGAACCAGCGCCAGGCTCGGTTAGGCAATATGATGCCAGCTTGTCACCGGTTACCAGTTGGTCACACCACATATCTTTAACTTCACTGGTGCCCCAAGTGGCAATCATCCACGTTGCCATGTTATGTATGGTTAACATAGCTGTAGTCGTGGTACATCCCATTGAAAGCTGCTCGAAGATTATGGAGGAATCGAGCCTGGATAAACCCAGCCCACCTGCACTCTCAGGCGCATACAATCCACAGAAGCCTAATTCACCCGCTTTCTTTATTGCTTCTACTGGGAAGTGATGTTCTCTATCCCACATAGCGGCGTTAGGTGCTAGCTCTTGCTGAGCGAATTGACGGGCGGTGTCTTCAAAGGCTAACTGGTCATCGGTTAATTCAAAATTCATTAGGCATACCCTCAATTGATTTGCTTTTGAACTACAATAACCAATACTTACCCCTTACGTAAACGTAAAGGTAAATTTTTATTTAAAAACATTGAGGGTTAACGTAAATATTTTGTGACGAGAAATGCTGTTTCTTTATAGACTCCAGCACGAAGCAGAAAAAAGTTATCCTTTTTAATAATGCACTTTTATCTCGCCGCTGATAAGCTAGGTTGATGTAAGTAAACCTTGTTTGGTCGCCGTGGAATTCAGAATAGCTATAGTAGAAGACAATGCTACTGCTCGGACTGCGCTTCGAGGACATTTAATGTCAATTGCTAACTTATCGGTAAGTAGCTTTGCATCTGGTGTAGAACTGAAAGCGGCACTTAAAAAGCAAAACTTTGAACTCCTGTTAATGGACTATCACCTAGGTCAAGGCAAAACAGGCGTGGAATGGATCCAGAGTTTAAGAGAGGCAGGCTTTATAAGACCTAGCACAGGCATTATTTTCTTAACGTCTGATCGCTCACCGCAAATTATTGGCCGTATAATGGATTTACAGCCTGACGTTTTGCTTATTAAGCCATACACCATTGCTTCACTAACCCGCCAAATTAACCATTACTTAAGTTATCGAGACTTTGTTAAAAACGTATTGCACGCGCTGGATAACAAACAACTTGACCGAGCAATTAGTGTCGTTAGAGCTAAGATCACCGAAGGCATTCCTCCTCGGCTTGTTGCTGAAATTAGAAAGCTTTATGCGCGTCTTCTTTTCGAGAATGGTGATTTGCAACGAGCGTTGAGTATTTATGACGACGTGTTAACCCGCTCTGACAAAGTTCTTTGGGCACAATGGGGAAAAGTAAAGTGCCAGTACGCTTCGGGTCAATGGCCACATTGTAAAAGCCATTTGAGCCAAATGGTTAACTCTAGCTTGGCTCGCGACAAGGCATTTGAATGGCTTGCATCCATATCATTTGAACAAGACTCCTACGATCAAGTAGAAAAATACTTAAATGAAATTAAGTTTAGTGAATTAAGCCTACCAGCTGCAAAGTTAAAAACCATTGCCTATCAAAAGCAGGACAAGGTTGTAGAAGCCATCGATCTCTTACAGAAGAAACGGGCTATGCATCGCAGTGCAAAAGACAGGTTCAATGACTTTACGTTTGAACTCGCTGAGTTCTATTTGTTTCTTGCAGAAGAGTCGCCTGAAACCAATAGAAAAGAAAGCTTGTCTCAGGCTAGAAAATTAGTAGGCATTGCCGGAAGAAGTCAGGGCGACCCGCAGACTTTACAAAAAAGAGACTACCTTTTGGCTTTCTCGGCTGTGCTGGACGGCGACTTAGAAAAAGCAGCACATTTGCTTGAAAGCGACTACGTCGACAACTACCTTCGCACTGAGCCGTCTATCCTCGTTATTGCCGCAAAAGTACATCACGGTCTTGGAGATGAACGCAAAGCTGGTGAGTTACTCTTGATGGCTAAGCGTAAAAACGCGGAGTTACAAGCTATTTCAGAACAGGTTATGAATGACGAGCTGATTTTTTCGGGTGGAGAAAGGTTAGGTTTAAATCACGAACAGGCCATTTCTATAAACGAGGCCGGCACACAACTCTTTATCGAAGGATTATTCAACAAGGCAATGAGGCATTTTTATGATGCTTTCCAACTCTCCCCCGATACCGCAGCGTTTGGCTTAAACCTTCTTCAGTGCATGATTGAGTCAGACACAGGTGTTTACCGAAAATTTAACGTCAGACAGCTACTCGACAAGATAATGTTACTCCCCTTGAATGACGTTAACAAGGCCCGTTTGGAACAGCTTACGCTATCTGCTCAAGAACAGGCGCTGTAATGTTTATTTAGCAAATTACTAAAGCTACATCCATAACCTGCGTTATGGATAAACACGCACCGCTTCCAGAACGTCACTGTTTTTCGCTGTTTAGTACATTTTATTGTAAACCAGCGGGCCTTTTATTCTTGTTAGTCTGT
Source organism: Alteromonas sp. MmMcT2-2 (assembly GCF_022348305.1). Taxonomy (NCBI): domain Bacteria; kingdom Pseudomonadati; phylum Pseudomonadota; class Gammaproteobacteria; order Alteromonadales; family Alteromonadaceae; genus Alteromonas; species Alteromonas sp. MmMcT2-2. Next base: position 13,510 of record NZ_JAKRFA010000040.1, on the reverse strand, counting down.
TAGCGTTATTTTAGTCGGGTAAGCAAACTCGATGTATCCCAACGGCCGCCACCAAGCTTTTGAACATCTGCATAATATTGATCAACAAGTGCCGTAAGCGCCAAAGTCGAGCCGTTCTTACGCGCTTCATCCAATGCAATGCTTAAGTCTTTACGCATCCAATCAACAGCAAAACCAAAATCAAAGCTGTTATTTAGCATAGTGCTGGCTCTGTTTTCCATCTGCCACGACTGAGCTGCGCCTTTACTAATAACATCGACAACCGCATTACAATCAAGCCCAGCACGCTGGCCAAAATGTAGTGCTTCAGCCAAGCCTTGTACAATGCCGGCAATACAAATCTGATTCATCATTTTTGCTAGTTGACCGCTGCCACTCTTACCAAGTAGCTGACTGTGTCGTGCATAATGTGCCATTACCGGCTCAACCGTGCTGTATACGTCTTCATCGCCGCCCACCATAATGGTCAGCTGCCCATTCTCAGCCCCAGCCTGGCCACCAGAAACTGGTGCATCCAAGAAGCCAACTTGCTTATCTTGGCAGCTTTTATATAGTTCTCTGGCAATATCTGCTGATGCAGTCGTATGATCGACCAGCACACTGCCCGTCTTCATCACTGCTAACGCCTGTGTGCCCACATCTCTTACATCATTATCGTTACCCACACACATAAATACGATGTCAGCGCCTTCACACGCCTGCGCAACGGTATTGCTAGCACTGACTTTAGCGTCGCCAGTGTTATAGGTTGTTAGCCAATCCTGTGCCTTTTGAGAGGTACGATTATAAACAGTGACCGAATAGCCAGCTTTGCTCAAGTGCCCTGCCATAGGATAGCCCATTACACCCAAGCCCAAAAAACTCACTTTCAAATTACTCATACAAAATATACTCTAGATACTTAACAAAGATGGTTGGATTACCTAAGAGTAACAGACTTAACAACAACAAAAATATAGGAAAATAATTTTGGCGCTCTATGAACACGCTATTACGTTGAACAACGGTGAACAAACTACCCTTGAACAATACAAGGGTAAGGTATTACTCATTGTTAATACGGCAAGCAAATGTGGCTTTACTCCTCAATATGAAGGACTAGAGTCGCTCTATAAAAAATACAACGATAAGGGCTTTGAAATTTTAGGGTTTCCCTGCGATCAGTTCGGACATCAAGAGCCAGGTAGCGACGAAGATATTGCGCAATTTTGTAGCCTTAATTTTGGCGTTTCATTCCCATTATTTAAGAAAACAAATGTAAATGGTCCAGATGCCAATCCGCTCTTTGAGGAATTGAAAAGCGAAGCCCCCGGTCTTCTTGGCACAAAACGTATAAAATGGAACTTCACTAAGTTCTTAGTTAATGCTCAAGGCAAGGTGCTAAAACGTTATGCGCCTACTGTAAAACCAGAAGCCATTGAGAAAGACATCGCTAAGCTTTTATCAGCGAATTAGTACGCTTTGCAGTTTAGATAGCCGCCGGCATGGCGGCAGTGAACGAGCGTTTTGAAATATACCTAATGCGTTAGTGCTCAATACATCCCGCTAGATTTATTGATCTACATCTATGTAGTTTAAATGTGAATGTGGTAATTTTTTGCCGTCTAAGTGACTTAACTGGGTACTAAAATGAATACCTCTGCACGTAAAAAAGCGCACGATAACCTCAGCGACCAACAACACAAAAGCATCGCTTTTTTTAGTACTCGCTCTTATGAACACGCTCTGTTTTCTGAATTGCTGGAAACATTAAACGGTGCTAGTGACAAAACCATCAATGCCACATTTTTTGAACACCCACTGAACGCTTCAACCGCAGCGAGTTGCAGTGGATTCAGCGATGTTGTTGTGTTTGTAAATGACGACATTAATAGGAAAACCATTGAAGTTCTAAAACACTGTGGGGTTAAACATATTGCGCTTCGCTGCGCTGGCTTCAACAATGTTGATGTGGATGCAGCAGCAAAGGCAGGTATCACTGTAAGCCGCGTACCCGCTTATAGCCCTGAAACCGTGGCTGAACATACAATTGCGCTAATCCTTACGTTGAACCGAAAAACACATAAAGCATACAACCGAGTACGCGAAGGCAACTTCAATCTTGGAGGATTGATGGGCTTTACGCTTCACGGTAAAACCGTAGGGGTAATTGGCACAGGAAAGATTGGGCAAGCTGTTATTCGCATACTATTGGGGTTTGGATGTCATGTGCTTTGCTTCGATCCGCATCCAAATAGTGATGTAACCGCAATGGGAGCCCATTATGTAACGCTAAATGAACTACTTGAAAAAAGCGTTATCGTTACCCTGCACTGCCCGCTCAACGAACAGAGTCATCATATAATCAATGCTAAGAGTATTGATAAAATGCCTCAAGGCGTCATGCTAATTAATACGTCAAGAGGCGGGCTCGTCGATGACAATGCCATCATTAAAGGGCTTAAGTCGAAAAAAATTGGATATTTAGGGCTAGATGTCTACGAAAGAGAATCCGAACTGTTTTTTAACGATCATTCACAAGACATAATTCAGGATGATATTTTTCAGCGCTTAACTACGTTTCCGAACGTTTTAATAACGGGCCACCAAGGGTTCTTCACGCTCGAAGCCTTAGAGGAAATCGCAAAAATCACGGTCAATAATATTATGACGGGTGAGAACGCGCTCTAAGGCGTCACTACAACTATCTACGTATTAGCGCGCTCATAACCCTATGTAGTCCGCCACGTAAAAATCCAACAAACTCTTTTTTACTGGCTTTTTCTATTTCTCTTTTTCTAGAATCAGCTGAAAATATTTTCCTAACCAAAGGTAAGGCGCTTGCCTATGATACTGCCGCTCTAGCGCAAGTAAGTCATCAAATTTGCTGCTTTGATGGGTTATATCTCGCATGTAATCATGGAAACAACGAATGCCTGCTTTTTCGATAATTTTGAAACCCAATGATTCACAATGTTCAACCACGCGGGTTGCACTTAACGGCTGTTTTGGATTCAGTCTAACTTGCTTTTTAACTTTCATCCCTTTCGCGATGTAATCAAAATTGCCGTAGATAGCATTGGCAAACAAATTCGCATCTTGGTTGAAAAAGCTTAGGCTTAAACGGGCCCCTGGCTTCATGTTTTTATACATAAAGTCGATAGCATCAAAGGGCGCATCCAGCCACTCTAAAACCGCATGACAAATCACTAAATCAAAACTGTCTAAATCCTCAATCTGCTGCAAATATTGATGCCTAATTGTAATATTTGGTGCATCTGCAAGCAGTGTCTCAGCTTGTTTAAGTACATCCTTCGACGCGTCAGTTAACACAACAGAATGCCCTTTAGAAGCAATATGCGCTGTCATCACACCTGTACCCCCGCCTATTTCAATAGCGCGAACAGGCGTGGTTAAATAAGGCTCGAGAACATCACATAATAAGGTGTGCCTGAGCTTTCCCTTAGTAGTGCCATATATATTGCTTGAGAATTTTTCTGCAATACCATCGAAGATACGATCGTTATTCATACACTACAGTCATCGCTAAGCAGGATTGTCAATATCAATAAACTCGACAGGCACGTCGAATTGCTGCCCAATGTGCTCTCCTAAGGATTTCACACCGTAGCGTTCAGTAGCATGATGACCAGCAGCAAAAAAAGTTATCCCCATTTCCCTTGCCGTGTGTACAGTTTGTTCAGACACTTCTCCGGTAATAAATGCATCAACGCCCAGTTCAACCGCTTGTTCGATGAACCCTTGTCCACCTCCCGTGCACCAAGCAAGCTTCGATATAGGTTTTGATACAGGCCCCTCAATCAACACGTCTCTCCCTAGCAACTTCTGCAATTTAACCTGTAACGCTGACCCTTCAATTTCTTCTTCAAAATTTCCGTGCATAACAACGCCAACAGGCTTCACACCGCTCACCGCACTTATATTTTGAATGCCTAATAGCGATGCAAGTTGTCGGTTGTTGCCAAATTCAGGGTGTATATCCAGTGGAAGGTGATAAGCAAACAAATTGATATCATTTGACAGTAGCGCTTGAAGGCGGCGCTTTTTCATGCCCGCAATCACTTGTGACTCACCTTTCCAAAAATAACCATGGTGAACAATTAGCGCATCTGCCTTAGCTTCTATAGCGGCATCAACGAGTGCTTGTGACGCAGTTACACCGGTAACTATCTTCTCAATTTTACTTGCGCCCTCTACCTGTAATCCATTGGGGCAATAATCACTGATCTCGCTAACCCTTAACATTCCATCAAGATAATTTTGTAGTTCTAGGCGGGTAATAGACACAAGTCCTCCGGTTGAAAGTTAGACAAATTGTTCAAAAAACGTTATAAAAAGACGCGAACGTTTAGCATTATACCTGTAATTAGACAATTATGAGTGGTGAGTAGATCCAATTTTAGTTTTGCGACACTTGCTGGCTTGGTCGTTACGCTGGGCGAGTTTTTCTCAGCGTTATAGGCAATTACATACGTCGCATAGCGTTCGTCATCTTAACAAAATAAAGAGCAAAAAAGCATGGCAAACTTAGACAAAGACGAAGTGGTAGCAGCATTTACCGAAGCTTATAAAAAGGCGAACGGCAAAGCACCATCTATTGAGAGCAAAAGTGGTTGGTACAGTGTAGATGGCGGTAAGAACGTCCGTTTAGCACAGCTTCAAGAGATGACAGCGTCGTTAGCTTCTGGCTCTTCTGACGCCACGAGTGAAAGCGAAGAGAAAAAAGCGCCAAAGAAAGAGGCAAAAGCCGCAGCGAAACCAGCGAAGAAAAAGGCACCTTCATCCAAAAAGTCAGGATTTTCGGTAAAGGATTTCTGGGCAGAAAAGCTCAATGCAGAGGCGCCTGGCGCAACCCTTCCTCGATAATTTTGCATAACCTGATTTAATATCTAGTTTAGCTACTGGTGTAAAAACGCAATAAATGTCGCATACCGTAAGTGTCGTTGAGGCACTTATGTTATGTGACCCCTTCACTTTTTATTATGAAATAATAATAGCTTACCACTCTTTCTCAACTGAGTATTTAACGAGCGCGCTTGAATTATTTGCCTGCTAGCCCTTGGGCTACGAATGGAACTAGGTGCTGGATAACTTCTTTTATATCGACATGCTTGTGAAAGTCAGACTCAGCTATTTCTGTTAGCGCTTGGCTCGACGCCATTGAAAATACAAAACTTCCCATCGCAAAATGCAAGCGCCAGAATAGTTCTTCCTCAGGTAAATCAGGAAGGCAACGCCTTATAGCGTCGACAAGTGCACGGATACAATCACCGTAATCATTCATTAAGAACTTACGCAAATGCCCCTGAGTTTCGTTGTAGCCACGTCCTAACAACTTAACAAACGTAGAAGTACCCTGCTCTGAAATGGTGTTGAGGTTAAGCATAGGAGGGATCAACGAATACAAGAGTTGCTCAACGCCCTTCGCACCTTCCATAGGTGTCAAAGACGCCAAGCAAGACTCTACCTGCGGCATTAGGTGATCAAAGTACCTTTTAAACACGGCTTGAATTAAATTCTTCTTACTGCCGAAGTGATAGTTCACCGACGCCAAATTCACTTCTGCTCTGGCAGTAATCTCGCGCATGGATGTTTGAGTAAACCCGCTTTGAGAAAATAAGTACTCTGCCGCATCTAATATATCGGTTTTAGTATGCCGTGCCATATTCTTTTTATTATCTTTTTGTAGGTTAAAAATCTAACGTACGTCTGTGTTAACAATCGTTTTATCGGTCCTGAATTATCAACACAGACAAATTGTCGCTATTAAAACCAGTGACGCGCTTTGCTCATTGATTTCATAAACACGCGCTCAACAACATTTGCTGCAGACATCCCCAGTTTCTCTGCTACATTTTTCTTCACAGCATACTTAACACTAAATATTTCGCGTGCGGGATAATGAGAAAGAATATAGTCATCTGAGGTTGTGATGTCGTCAATTAAACCAAGCGACTTAGCTTTAATACCTGGCCAATACTCGCCTGTGGCGACTTTATCAATGTCCATATCTGGACGCTGGCTTTGAACGAAGTCTTTGAACAGTACATGAATCTCTTCAATTTCTTCTTTAAATTTCGCGCGGCCTTCATCGTTGTTCTCACCAAATACGGTTAGAGTACGCTTGAATTCACCAGCGGTGTGTTGTTCAAACTCAATATCATTTTTCTTCAATAGTTTATTGAAGTTAGGCAACTGAGCTAAAACGCCTATGCTGCCAATGTAAGCAAATTGTGACGCCAGTAATTTGTCTGCAACACAAGCCATCATGTAACCACCGCTTGCCGCCACTTTATCTACCGCAATCGTTAGTTTAAGACCCTTTTCCTTGATACGCTGAAGTTGAGACGCTGCAAGTCCATAGCCGTGTACAACCCCCCCACCACTTTCAAGTCGAACCAAGACTTCGTCTTCTTTATTTGCGACACATAAGATAGCGGTAATTTCTTCTCGTAAGTGCTCCACTTCATTGGCGTCCATCGAACCTTTAAAGTCGATGACATAAAGACGGGACTTCTCAAACTCTTCGCCCTGTTCTGTGATTTTGGCTTTGTTTTTTGCTTTATTTTTAGCTTTCGCTTCTTTTTTCTGTTCCTTGGCTAATTTCTTTAACGCATTCTTATCTAACAGAACCTGTTTCGCGTAATTTGTAATGTCTTTCAACTGCTCAGAAATAGACACGATCTCAAGTTGCCCTTTCCCATGCTTTTGCTTACTCGCTAAGCCAACAATGGTAGATACAACCACAATAAAAGCGATAACTAGCGTTACTGCCTTGGCAACAAACAAACCGTACTCGTACAAAAACTCCAAACTTTACTCCTAGTAAAATAAACGGGTAAGCGTCGTTGTTTACCCACAACGTAAATAGCGGCCTTGCTTTGTGAAAAGCAACGCCGCTTTGCTAATTACGTTATAATACCAGTCTCATCTTATTCTGACGATAGGGTAACTTGTTCTATCTTGTTAGCCTCTATCTCCTCGTCAGTAAAGAAGATATCTCTTAGCGTAGGCTGCGTAGAATAAAGCTGAGTTTGGTCTAAGAAATGTTCACTGCCATACTTGCGAGATTGTGAGTAGGTCAGAATACCCCGTCCCTTTGGGCCTTCATCAGTGAAGTTAATAACCATAGCCCAACTGGTGCCATAGTTAATATGGTAGCCTTCAGCTTCTGCACTCATTATGGTGTTACTATTCACAGGCTCGTAGTTATGACGTGGAAGCAACGTACCGTTCCTGTTGCTTATAACGTCAAACACGTTAAAGCCACCTTCAATATTGTGTGCACCAGCCCATGGTAGTTTGATACCAGACGCCGTGCCATCTGGCAGGCTTCGCTCAACAAACTGAACGTCCCCTAGCGGCGCGTCAAATGCGACACCAGCTTGCTCAATCAATTGAGTTGCTCTTGCCAATTGTTCAAGAGTAACGTCATTTTGCAACAAGCCAGAAGGCGTAGTGACTGGTGATTCTAGTGAAAACGGCGTTTCCCACTGTGGCGCTTGGTTAAACTGGAATGCAAACTCTCTAAACACGTGTGCACCAGTACTTGTAAGGTTCATGGTGCCATCCCAATCCTCCAACGCAGCACAGGCTTGTGAAACATCAACGCTAGTTCCGTCTACATCTACAGGTGTTGAACCTTGCGCGGCGCATAGCGAAAGCAATGAAGGCAAAATATTCTCTGCTAAATAACTTCTGTTATTAAACAGTAAGCCTTCCACTTCGTCTGGCGTAAAGGTTCCGTCACTTCCCGCTTCGTTTTCAATAAACTGTTGGCCCATTCTTGAGCGTAGTGTTTGTTGATATTCCACGCTACCAAATAGCGGATTGCTTACAACAATTGGTGAGTTTAAATTCGTTAACCAATAGCTGTCGTTCGAGTTTTGAACTGAATCCGTGCCCTCGTACTTAGGCGCTTCTTCGTATGGAACGGGTCCTTCGAAATCAAACTGCGAAATGTTACCCGGTAATACGGTAAAGCCAGCAGCCGCTTTAGTCTGAATAAGTAACGGGTTTGTGGTTAGTTGCTCAATTGCGGTTTCGGTTAGATTCGGCACGGTTGAATCGTCAATGTAGAATACTTGACCATCATCAGAGGCAGCCATTGTATTATTGAAAATAACACCGTCGTAATCTTTAAACGCCTGCTTAAATTCGTCCATGGATGTCGCCATATTCATGGCAAGCCAATGGTCTACAATATCGAAGTTAGGCAGATTTGCGTCTTTTATGGCAAAGGCATTATTACCATTCCAATCAAAGTTACCAGGCACTTCAATCATTGGACCGTAGTTGGTGTAATACGCGGTCTTATTAAGCTTAATGGTTTGCCCTCCACCCACTGCGACATCAATTTGAAGTGGCTTTTCATAGATGGTGCGTCTAGTGCCATCAACCATATGGGTAAGGCCAGATTCATCATCTTCGTCGAGGGTCAGCTGATACACAACAAAATGTTCAGCCGTCGAGAAGGTGTGTGTCCATGCAACGTTTTCGTTAAATCCAATATTTACCGCACCAGGCAATCCCATCAACGAGCCACCTGTTACATTCAAGTGTCCGGGTACTTGAGCATGGAAATTCCAAAAGCGTAGGTTTCCTATGTGAGGAAAATGCGGATTGCCTAAAACCATACCTTTGCCATTGGTCGTTTTATCGCTGCCTAACCCCCAACCATTAGAGCCCATTTCTTGAGGATTTTTTTCAGGCAGACCTACCGTTGGTGAAATCTTAAAGGTAGAAGCAACGTCACTTGAGGACGCAGCTGGAGTAGGTAGATAACTCTCACCTTCAGGCGCTGCAATAAACATAGGTCCTAAGAAATTAGCGGCCCCAGGTAATAGCGCCACGCCTAATGAGTACGTTAATAGATCCACACTATCAATTTCAGTGACCCATGGTTGGCCAGCACAGCTTTGATCTTGTTCTTCTACAGGAGTTTCAGCTAAGTACCGGTTGTATCCAGCAGTGTAGCCTTGAAACATTGCACGTGAATTAGCAGACAACCGAGGTAAGTTCTCTTCTGCTAACTCTCTAATACCTAGAGTAAGAAAACCGAAATCGTTAATAAGGTGCTCTGAATCACCGCTACCAGGTACAGCATCTGGACCAAAATACTTAGCTCTCTCAGAGTTATACTTCACAATCTGGTCGGCGAGTACGCAAAGGTTATCGCGTGCAAACGCATAACCCACACCGTAAGCCATACTTTCTAGGTTATCGGCTTTCACATGCGGAACGCCATAGGTGGTCCAGGTAACATCCGCGGACAGTGTACCGTCAGGAGAAAATGCTGGAATTGGTGCTGGTGTTGGTTCGGGTGTCGTAGGCGTTGTGGGCGCTGGTTGTTCTACGTTAGAAAAGTCGTTATCGTTATCGCCGCACGCACCGAGAAGTGCAGTGAGTGATAACGCAATAAGCGTCCGTTTAGCGTTAAAGGTGTTGTCAATCATCTCAAATGTTCCCTAATGATAAATGAAAAAGGTCAACCACTCTTACCGCACGCGTCTTCAAAGCGGTGTTAATTACAGTATAAGTAAAACTGATCCGACCTGAATTCACACTACATTAACAAATGAAAACATTCAAACAACATTATAATTTTTCTACAAAAAAGCCGGCAATAACGCCGGCTTTCTTTCTATAAAATGTAAGCAGTTGTAACGCTGCCCATTGGAGTAAACTACCCTTGGCTAGTTCGCTACAACACTTTCATCAGAAATTGGCAGTACAAGTGCGTCAGACGCAATATAACCCGCCACTTCTTTTTGCATTTCCGTTGTTACCGCTGCGCTCGCCGCAGGGCTTAAGCTAGAAGCATGAGCACCACTATTGAACTGTACAATTCCGCTAATTGGATCTGTACCAGGACCTTGCGTGGTTGTCACTTGCTCTAAGCCAATGGTCGCTGCCAGAGGAAGCTGACCTGACAATGGTAACGCTGTTGAAATTGGAATAACTTGATCCGGAAGGTTCGCGTCGCTGCCATCACCCACTACCGTCATCATATGAACTGGCGTATTGCTACCCAGTGTCTGAGCGTAGTTAGTAGGGTCACCTGCATCCATTACCGTTTGCGCAGCAAAAGCAAACTCTGCAAATACTGCATTTACTTGGGCAGCCTGCTCAGCAGTAAGATTTTCTTCGAAAATCGCTACCGCTGCGCGAAGTTGTTCTTCGCTCACATCAGTGGTTTCATACAGTTGATTTAGCAAGGCAACAAACTCTTCAGAAGCCTGAGACAGCAACAGACCTTTGATAAGAGGACCAAACGCGGCTGACTCAATTAGGAACTGAGCAACACCGCCCCCTGGAGACTCAAGAGAAGCTTGCTTGACAGCAAACATGCCATCAAGTGCTGCTAAATCGCCGCCCATCGACGTGTTTGCCACTGAAGCAAAATTACCACCAGTGATAGCGCCTAGAGACACACCCATAATCGATACACGTGACATATCAAACTTAACATTTTGCGTTGCAGTGGTATCGACAACTGCGTTTAGTCCTAAACGTAAACCAAGTAAATCTGACACGCTTTGACGTAGGTTGTCGCGAGCCGTAGGCAAGCTGGCAAGGTTCATATAGTGAGTTGCGCTAACCGTAGTCGCGTTCAGTTCATCTGTACCGTCGCCATTAAGGTCAAAACCGCGGCTACCGTGTAATGGTTGGTCGATTGCTACTGAAGCAATACCTGCTAGAGACAGTGTACCTGTAATGGCAAGCATATCTTCTTTTTTGCTGGTAATGCCGTGCGCTAAAATAACCACTGGCCAACCGGCTTCAGGCATGCTGATTGCTGGAAGATTTAACGCTTGAACTACGGCAGGATCGGGTATAGTTACTTGGACATCTAACGTTTCAGTTCCCATGTTTCCGCCAGTAGGCTGTGGATATGGGTTGAATTTAGTAATGTTTCTTGCGCTATCTAACATTTCGCCGTTAATACGAACGTCAGCAAGGCCTAGTGAAGAACACATTGCTGCATTAGGACCAGGTTCTGCGTCTGCAAGTAATTCTTGTGGCGCACCGGCTAAAACAATACCACTGTCACAAGCTGCCTTCCAGAAATCATTAACTGGCGCAAGCGGGTTCTCTGCACTTGGAACACCCAAGAAATAAGGCAATGCAATATTACCTTCATAACGTTGAGCTGCACAGAATGGACCGGCTTGCGCTAAAATGCCCGTAGAAACACCAACAGCAAATTCGTTCAGCGCACCCCATTGAGCAGAAAGTTGACCAGACGCCGTACCCGCAAGTCCTGCACAAGTTTCTAACAAGCTGAAATCAGTAGCGTCAATCGCTGCTTGAATATCATCAGGTTGACCTTGTTTACCCTGCTCTACTGCGCCAGCTATAACAGTAGCGTTTACAAGACCAAGTGCTTCCATGACATTAGGCGCTGCAGGTACATCGCTTACCGTGATTGCAGGTAGTGCAGTTGGAGCGGACGGGTCACCGCCAGCAGCCAGTTGTGCAAAACGGCTAATCATGACCTTCTTGATGGTATCAAGCGAGTTGGCAATAGACTGTGTGGTGAAAGCTGACACGTAAGTAATGTCTTCACGATCGAAACCCGCACCAAGCACTGGATTAACTAACGAATTAACTAAGCCTTGTAATTGAAGCTGTGCTGCACTTGATAGAGGATTAGTGTCGATGTCTTGTCTTACTGAGTCCCACGTAGTTGAACCCTGAACCGATTTGCCAGAAGAGTCTTTCAAATCAGTGGTCATTACTAACATGTAGCCCTGAGCTGCTTTTAGCGGCTTAAGAGGAACAAAAGTGATTGTGTTGCTATCAGCAAGGCTGAGTACGTAATCAACACCAAAGGTAAGTTGATCGCCAAGCTTACAACCCGCAGAAGGTGTTGTAACCTGCGCACAGTCAGGATCACTTTGGTCAAGACCTAACGTTGCTTCAAAAAGCAATACGCCAGAAGATAATGTACTTGCATCAAGCGATGCGCCAGCAGGTGTTTCTACATTAATTACAAACGGGTGTTGAGTTGACCAACCGTCTAACACGTTGAGTGCATTTTGCGGGTCAGCAAAATCTGTAGGGTCATCGACCGGAATATTCAGTGTGTAATCAAAGAAACCATCATCGCCTGGAAGCATTAGAAGGTCGTTTGGAATGTTCAAGTTCCCATTAGCTGGGTCAAAAACGATTCGTGAAAATGGTGTTTGGACTTCTGTTTCGGCCTGAATGTCGGAAAGGGTTTCATCGGAGCCACCACAGCCTGCTAGACCCAGCGCAAGGGCCACACTGGAACTTAATACGAGTTTTCTCATCTCTACTCCCTACAAGCATTGTTGTTATTCTGTGTCTAAAACTTAACTCTATTAAAAGTAGCTTGGTCTACCCTGTCTTTACAGGCGTAGATGATAGTTTTAAACATGTTAGACCAGTTGTATCTTCCTCAATCTTATTGACTTTGTTGCAACTTTGCAAAGTTTTGTTAACTACTTTTGTTAACTTTTTTTACGTTTGAAGAAATTTTCATTCATTGTTTTACTTGTGAGTCAGGCTGAGTATGATCTGGGGTTTGATTCTTAATTGGGTCTACAGGCTCCAATCATTGCGATATAAATGAACCTTTTGAAGGAAAATGATGAACGATTACAACGCACCAGCGGATTTATTGCGCGATAAAGTTATTCTTATCACCGGGGCTGGCGATGGAATTGGTGCACAAGCCGCAAAAACGTATGCTGCACATGGCGCTATTTGTATTTTATTAGGCCGCACCGTGTCTAAACTTGAAGCTGTGTACGACGACATTGTCGCAGCAGGTGGTCAAGAACCCGCCATTGTTCCTTTAGATATCAAAGGCGCAACGCCCTCTCATTATCAGCAAATGACGCAAACCATTATTGACCAGTTTGGCCGATTAGATGGTGTTCTTCACAATGCGAGTATTTTAGGTCACCTTAGTGCATTTAAAGATATTGATGCGCAAGAATGGCAAGACGTGATGCAAATTAACCTAAATGGCATGGTTTTCATGACACAAGCGCTTATTCCCGCTCTAGAGAAGGCAGAAAGTGCATCGGTAATTTTCACCACCTCTAGCGTAGGCAGAAAAGGTCGCGCATTTTGGGGAACGTACGCCGTATCAAAATTCGCAACAGAAGGCGTTATGCAAACCCTTGCTGATGAATATCGAAATAAGTCACTGCGCTTTAACTGTATTAATCCAGGTGGTACCCGCACACAGATGCGCGCTCAAGCGTTTCCAGCAGAAAACCCTGATACACTAAAAACACCTGAAGATATTATGCCTACGTATCTTTATCTTATGGGCGAAGACAGCAAGGAAACAACCGGACAGTCACTTGATTGCCAACCAAAGTAATTAACGAAAGCAATGTTCCGTTAAACAAAAAAACCGCTTAAGCAGCACTTATGAAGTGACCCCCATTAGTTGGACATTCCAATTATTGGGGGTCTTTTTATGTCAAAACACAATAGAGCGTTTAAAATAAAGCTCGCTCAGCTAGTCGAA
>NZ_JAKRFA010000039.1:0-32819 GCF_022348305.1 Alteromonas sp. MmMcT2-2 | reverse complement strand
ATTCTCCGATTGCTGTACCTATCAAGAATTTGCCGAATGGGCAAAAATGAAAATGACGCCATCGCAAGTTTAGCATGCTGGTTAATAGTCAAACTGATAATTAGCTTGTAGTGGTCAAGTCATTTTGGCCACATCGTTGTAGCTATTCCAATAACGTTTCTCCGATTCATTCGGTGTTAGACCACCGTTGTATGAATGCGGTCTCAGTCGGCTGTAATAGCCATAAATGTAATCACCAATCTTCTGCTTTGCTTCAGCAAAATTCCGGTAACCAGTAGTTGGAACCCATTCGGTTTTGAGACTTCTGAAAAAGCGTTCCATCGGGCTATATCCCAACAATTTCCCCTGCGACTCATACTTTGTGTTAAGCGATACCGCCAAATTAGCTGACGGAATTTTCGGCTCATGTGATGACATCCCTGGTCGCTATGGAACATCACGTTTTTAGGCTTTCCCCGATACCCCCTGTGTCAGGATAGTTGTCGCCTCAGTTTTTCATAAAAATATAACAGGAGCGGTAAGTTAGTTATTAGTGAAGCATTATCCTGAAGACCATAAGAAAACCGTCATTAGAAAGCTGGTTGAAAGTGGCTTATCATTAAGCCAATTCGCAAAGCTAGAGAGTATCAACTTATCTATTTTGTATTCATGGCGAGATAAGTATTTACAAGCAGGTTCTAGTTTGGCAGGTAGCAATAGTTCAGAAGGTTAGTCACCAGAGCAAAAGTTCGCAATTGTTTTAGAAACAGCAGCATTGAGCGAAATTGAGTTAAGTGAGTATTGCCGTGAAAAGGGGCTTTACTCTGAGCAAGTTAAAGAAAAATGACGCGCTCCGTCATAACACTGAAATAAACTCCCTGTAGCGTGAAGTATTCAGTGAAAGAGTCTTCAACGGCTCAGCTTCAAAAACGCTAAATGCTCCAATACGAGTTTTCATGAAGAAATTGAAACGCTATCAATATGAAAGATATGCCATTCTCTGCCAACTCGCCTACCCTGATGCCGACGAGCAATACCAAAAAATCTTAGATCCTTTTTATGAACGCCAGCTAGTCGATAAGTACGGCAGAATGAGCGTAAGAATCTTGTGGGTCGAGAATAAAAAAGAGGTCATTATCGTTTTTCGCGGATCATTGGGGGTAAGAGATTGGCTAGCGAATTTATTCTTCATCCCAAACAAACTCAATCAGTTAAACAGAAAATTCTGGGTCCACTGGGGGTTTGCGCGGCTATTGGCTCAACCTATGTATTCCAGCACTAAGACATCCAATGAAGCATTACCACTTAGAGAGCTACTTGTAAAAGTGCTTGAACCACTTAGGCAGCAAGGCAAGCGCTTTACATTCATTGGCCATTCGTCCGGCGGCGCAGTAGCGGTATTAATGGCTGATTACTTTGAGCGTTTATACGCAAAGTCAGTAAAAAGGGTAGTGACTTTCGGACAGCCCGCAGTGGGCACGCGCTCTTGGTATAAGCACTACACGCTACACCATAGAACGTATCGCATTTGCTGCGATTTAGATGTAATAACCTTTATGCCGCCCTTCCCTTTTTACTTCTGGCACGTTGGCAAGATGCTGTGGCTGCACGATGATAAAATTTACGAAAACACGCCTACCCATAAACGCTTTTTGATGTCGCTTCACAGCTGGTTGTTACGCCCAATTACCTATCACTACATGCGAAAATATATCCGCAACAAGTCGCTTTTCGATGAGCATTAGAACGATCATTTTCGACCTACAGTGCGTAATTTAAAGGTACTTGATTATTCAATCCCGCACAGCACTGCGTAAGAGGTAGGCTTAAAGAAATGTCTTCACTGTCAATCAAACGAGCAAAAGCGGCACTCAAGAACGCGTTTATCGGCGACGCGTTGGCTATGCCGGTACATTGGTATTACAACCCAGCAGATATTTATAAGGCATTTCCGTTAGGGATAGAGCAATTTGAGGATGCGCCATCATTTCATCCGTCTTCAATAATGTCGCTACATTCCACGCAGCAAGATGGGCGCGCGAATAAGGCATCTGCAAATCAAAAAGAGATAGTGGGCGACGTTATTCTCAAAGGTAAAAGGCAGTATTGGGGCAAGGACAACATTCATTACCATCATGGTATGAAAGCGGGAGAAAATACACTCAATGCACATTGCGCGCGTATCGTTTTATCATGCGCACTTAAAGGGTATGACGAAAACGAGTTTTTAACTCAATATATTAGCTTTATGCGCGCTGATGAACCCAAACACCCTGACACATACGCTGAGTCTTATCACAGAGGCTTTTTTGCGAACTTAGAACAAGGTACTCCAGCACACAAATGTGGGGCGGTTACACATGATACGGCTTCAATAGGCGCTTTTGTGTCGGTAACACCTTTGGCGGTAGTAGAAGCAAGCAAAAGCACAGCCCTTGAGGACATCAAACGCCTGTGTCGTAGTCACCTTTATTTAACTCACCCGGATGAGTCTTTAGCATCGGTGTGCGATTTCTATGTTGAGTTAATCTACAAATTAGTGCATCGAGAAGGTGAATCACCCAAGGCCATTTTAGAAGATATTGCCCGTAAATCTGTGCACATGAATTTGGCTGCGATAGCGGCAAAAAGCAAAAGCGATATCGAGATTGTTGGTCGTATGTATTCGCCAGCGTGTTATATCTCAGACGCGTGGCCCGCCGTTTTGTACTTCGCTTACCGTTATGCTGATACGCCTAAAAAGGCGTTGATTGCGAACACCAACGTGGGGGGCGACAACGTGCACCGCGGTTTTGTATTGGGGACCATAGTGGGGCTAATTCAGGCGACAGAAATATCCCAATGGTTTAGTGAATTAGCTGACAAAAAGGACCTAGATGCGCTGATTAACCTTCTTGATGAACGGTAGCTAAGACAAAAAAGCCTGCTAGACCCAGTCGTAATGTGAACAAATGGCATTCACTGTCCGGTAGCGTATTCGCGTAAAAGCGCCTTATAACGCTACCGTTTCCCCTGTCTTCGCCGCCTTAAATATAGCGTTCACAATGCGGATATCGGCCAGACCTTCATTGCCAGTCACCATAGGTTGTCGTCCAGTTAATATGGCCAGTGCATCGTTATCCATTTGCAGCGTTTGCTGCATACCGTTTATAGGAGCCAGCGTTTTTCCATCAGACGTGGTGCCCGTTACCCCGCTGTAGCTCTGCATGGGTTTAAGTTGATACCAGCCCTTTTCACAATCAGCTTTAAAATGATTAAACCCTTTCACTACACTGGTACCGCAATCGGCCACTAGTCCGTCGCCAAAGTCCATCGTAAACAAGGTCGTTTCATCAACCTCAGTAAACGTCTCTGGAAAGCGCTGTGGTGGATGACTTCCCGTCACCGCTAATGGCTCACGGCCCGTTAAAAAGCGTGCGCCGTTTATCGCGTAAACGCCCATATCATAAAGTGCACCGCCGCCCATGTGCTTTTTCATTCGCCAGTTATCAGGCGCTCTTCCTTGTCCTGCATAACCAGCAAAGCTCGATACCGCGGTCAAGTTTCCATACGGCTTAGTTTCAAGATACTGATGAAAAGTGCGGGTATTGGGTTCGTGCTGCATACGATAGCCTATCGACAACTGCACGCCATTTTTGTTACACGCATCTATGATAGCTTGGCATTCCTCGCTATCCATGGCCATTGGCTTTTCACACCACACATGCTTTCCGGTATTTGCGGCTTGTACCGCAAAGTCCTTGTGTGTGCCAGTAGGCGTTACAACGTAAATAACGTCAATATCGTCATTATTCGCAATATCTGCCATGGTGCTGTACGTGTACACATTACTGTCTTTAATGCCGTACTTTTGCTGCCACTGCGGGATCTTACTCTCGCTCCCCGTGATTATCCCCCGTAATTCACAGTGTTTAGTGTCCTGTAAGGCAGGGGCGAGTAAATTTGTGCTGTAATTGCCCAACCCTAACAGCGCCACGCCTATTTTCTTTTTCGAAGGCTGTGCCATTAAATAAGGACTGTGCGCAACCAGCAAACCTGAACCTGCCAATTGAAGAAAGTGACGACGAGTAATGCGGGGCATTAGTACTCTCCGTTAAAAAATTAATCCGTGCATGGTTTTAGTAGTACCTTTCTTACTCAGAAAGATCACAACACTGTTGCGATATTATCGAATGTGTTACCAATAACACCATCGAAGGTTTATAGCTGGCAGCCAATACAGCTTTAAAGCCCTTTGGCGCATCGTGCCGTATGGTAACGCGCGATTTTGACGAAGTGCCGTACATAATTCGTAACCATTCATACCCGGCATGCCGATATCCAACAACACTAAATCGGGCGTGAAAGACGCGACAGCCTTTAATGCGGATGACCCATCTTCCACTACTTGAACCTGACACCCTTTTGCCTCCAATATCCATCCCATGGTAATAACGGCATCTTGATTATCATCGGCAAATATCACCGCACCAGTTATGTTTTCTATAAGAGCTTGAAAGGGGATGTCGTCGGTAAAAGAAGATGAGCCCTACTTATTGGCTCAGACATAATTCGCTCAAATAATGCAGAAAAAATTATACTAAAGTAGAAATCACTATTTAGCTAACGATTTACGTAAAGCAGTACAAAGCGACTTCTATAGCGGTGCGGTAATTGAACTTAAATGATTAAATTTTCGTAACACTTACGCTATCACTAGTAAAAGTTCTACCAAGATCACTTTCTACCAAGGCTAAGACATGGACAACGCTGGCTCGAATCAAGATAAAGGGAACGCGAAGTATGCTGGTAAGTTCCCCAAAATAGCCCAACAAACCAGACTGCTAAATATTCTTGTGATTTTTGCTGTCATTTATACATTGTACCTTGCCAAATCTTTACTTGTTCCTCTTTTCTTTTCCGCCTTTGTTGCTCTGCTTTTGAGCCCTCTTGTTGCATTCGCACGCAAGTTATTGATACCTCGCACACTTTCAGCAGGAGCCCTGATTGCTTTGCTGGTCGCGCCGTTTACATTTTTAGGTATAGAGCTTGCTGAACCGGCAGAACGCTGGATGCAATCTCTCCCCAAAATTGCTGCCGAGATATCCAAAGAAATTGAAGAGATAAGCAGCAACATCGACGCTTATGCAACGCCTCCAGCTGAACCCGTTGAAAAAGAACGTTCATTCTTTAGCTGGTTTGGTGACGATGAGAAGTCACCTGAAATTTCTCCACCGCAAGACAACACAAACTCTGTGACGGACAAAATTAAACAAAGCGGAATAGATATTGGGCTCACACTCTTCGGTAACGCGCCATTTTTACTGGCACAGGTGCTCGCCTGTATTGTTTTAATTTTCTTCTTGTTGGTTTTTGGCCCCAACCTATTCAATGTTTTTGTAAGAGACTTCCCCATAGTTACTAACAAGCGACGAACGCTGGTATTGGTCGATCAAATTCAAAGGGAGCTGTCTTCGTATATCGTCACCATCAGCATCATAAACTCATGCTTAGGATTATCTACAGCAGGCGTGTTTTACTATTTAGGAATAGACGATGCGTTACTTTGGGGAGCGCTGGTTGCGCTGATGAACTTTGTCCCCTACTTGGGTGGTGTGGCGAGCTGTGTGGTATTGCTGGTAGTTGGGCTTGTTCAGTTTGGGCTTACCAACAGTGCGTTTCTGCCTGCGGGTCTGTTTTTAATATTGAATATTATTGAATCACAACTCATCACGCCTGCGGTGCTAGGAAGAAGTATGCAGCTTAACCCATTAATAATCATAATTTGGATAGCAATAACGGGTTGGCTATGGGGTGTGGTAGGCGTTTTACTTGCCGTGCCTATACTAATGTGTTTTAAGATCATTCTCGAAAATCTGGGCGTATTTGATCACTGGATTAAACTTCTCGAGTCAAAATAATTTTACTCTCTTCGTCCCTTCAACCACGTTGCATGGATAGAAGCGTGTGCGGACTTTTACCTAAAATCTAGGCACAAAGCACGATAGTCCTCTTCAAATAAAAGACGAAATTCATATTTTAACGGAACATACCCTGCCTTTTTAAAATAAAAATAGTTATCATATTCGTTGTCTTTTGATTTTTGGAGCTCCCATGAATTTGCTTAAAAGTGCCTTAGCCGTGATGATCGGCCTGTCGTCTGCAGGCGCGCCTGTATATGCACAAACAGAAAAAAATAATAATGATGACATTGAGCATATTACTGTTGATGCATCTCAGGTTGAATTACGAGATAGCTTTGCAGGAGGCCAAGTATCTCGCGGTGGTCGTGCGGGTATTTTAGGTAATCTCGACATGATGGACTCTCCATTCGCAAGCACCAACTTTACCGCAGACATCATAAGGGAGCAGCAAGCAAGAAGTATCGCCGATGTGTTGCAAAACGATCCGGTGGTTCGTGTGGCAAAAGGCTTTGGTAATTTTCAAGAACTATACGTAATGCGCGGGTTTCCCGTTTATTCTGACGATATGACTTACAACGGATTGTATGGTGTTTTACCTCGCCAATATGTTGCTGCAGAGTTGTCAGAACGCGTTGAGGTTTTCCGTGGCGCCAGTGCATTTCTGAACGGCGCAGCACCGGGCGGGAGCGGCTTAGGTGGTTCGGTGAATATAGTGCCTAAGCGCGCGGGCGACGACCCATTAAACCGTGTTACGCTTGGATACGAGTCTCAAGGACATTGGTATGGCGCAGCAGATGTAAGCCGCAGATTTGGCGACGACAGCCAAAGTACCGGCGTAAGAGCTAATTTTGTACAACGAGGCGGCGAAACAAGCATCGATAACCAAGATCGTGAATTGAGCGTTGCTGCTATCGGCATTGATCACGATAGCGATAACTTCCGTCTTTCTTTGGATTTGGGCTACCAAGACCATCAGGTTGACTCACCACGCCCTGCAGTCACGCCAGGCAGTACAATTCCAGAAGCGCCTGACAGCGACACCAATTTTGCCCAAGAGTGGACTTACACTAACGAGCGTCAATTTTTCGGTGCGGTTCGAGGAGAATACGATTTTACCGACAACATCACTGCATGGGCGGCGTATGGTTTCAGATCGGGTGAAGAAGATAATGTGTTTGCTAACCCTAGACAGGCAGAAGCAAATGGCGACTTTTCCGCTTACCGTTTTGATAACGTTAGAAATGATGAAATTCGCTCAGGTGAAGTGGGTCTCAATATCGAATTCAAAACCGCAAGCGTGGGACACACGATCATTACGTCTGCATCAACGTTTTTTCTAGAATCTGAAAATGCCTATGCGTTTTCAGATTTTAGCGGCTTTGCTGGAAATATTTATAACCCGGTAACGGCAACCGTGCCCGATGCTGACTTCTTTATTGGTGGCGACCTTAGCAACCCACTAATCACAGAAAAAACAGACCTTTCTAGTTTTGCTCTTGCAGACATGATTTCGTTTAACGATGGAAAAATTCTCTTAACCCTTGGTGGCCGTGTTCAAAACATTGAAACCCGCACCTTTGATTACAATACAGGTGATGAGTTGTCAGGGTACGACGAATCTCAATTCACGCCGGTTGTGGGCATTGTTTATAAATCGTCAGAACAGGTGTCTTATTACGCCAACTATATCGAGGGGCTGCTTCCTGGTGAGGTAGCGCCTGCATCAAGCGGTGGTGAACCAATTGAAAACGCGGGTGAAGCTTTTGACCCATACAGCGCCGAGCAAATAGAAGTAGGTGTGAAATATGATGCTGGCCAATACGGTGGTTCATTGAGTGTTTTCAACACCTCAAAGCAAAGCTCAATTATTAAAGACAATGTTTTCAGTACCGATGGTGAACAGCAAAACCAAGGGCTTGAGTTAAGCGTATTTGGCATGCCAACTTCAAATTTACGTGTTTTGGGCGGATTCACTTGGCTCGATGCGGAAATGACGAAAACTCAAGACGGTACACTAGATGGCAAAACGGCCATTGGTGTTCCTGATTTACAAGCTAACATTAATATTGAGTGGGATGTTGATGCCCTTCCAGGGCTTACTGTCGATGCACGTGCGGCCTATACATCGAAACAATATGCCAGTGCCGATAATAGCCTTGAAGTCGATGCATCCAATCGTTTCGATTTAGGCGTTCGTTACAGCTTCTTTGCAGGAATGACCGACATCACACTTCGCGCTCGTGTAGATAACGTCTTTGACAATAATTACTGGGCGTCGGTAGGAGGCTTCCCTGGCTCAAACTACCTTGTATTAAGTGAACCTCGGACATTCAGACTGTCTGCTTCATTCAATTTTTAACGGATTAAGTTATGCTGCTGTCAATCGCTGCCTTTTTAGGCAGCGCATTGGCGATAGGTTTGTTTTACCGCGCTTGGCAAAGCACACAGATCGCCTTTAAACGTATATCTAAACTCTCGGCATTGTTGTTAATGCTGGCGAGTTTAAGCCTTTGGGTTACAGAGTACGGCCCTGAATTAGGTACCTGTTACGCAGTGGTCGCTTTCTCGTTACAAGCATGGAGTTGGATTTATCTCGCCCGACAACGAATAAGTAAAGATGTAAAACGCGTCAATTTACCGTTCGCATCTGGATTGACTACCCCGTCTACCTCTATTGCTTTTAACGCCCTTGTAAAACTACTTGGCAGTGTGTTTTTAAGTGCTATTTGCGCCATGTTAGTTACTGTAGTGTGGACAACAGCACTTAGCATGAGCAAAGTGAATCAGATTGCACTTGGAATTTACACCATGCCTCTTTTATGGGGATGTGGCGCATACTGGCTGTGTGCAGACAGTAAACTATGGCGCCCGGTTGGGGTGTTGAGTGTACTTAGCGCGTTAAGTTACTTCTACTTGTATAGTATATAAAATGAGTATTTCTATTTCTCCCAGCGCAAATAAAAGCGCCTTAAAAAGTCACGCTTGGTTAGGACTAGCCGTTAGTGTATTGATGTATTGGGTGTGCTTTTCAGGCACTTTATCTGTTTTCTCTCAAGAACTTCTGCGGTGGGAACAACCCCATATTGCAGATAATCTAGATTACACCCCTGGCAGCATTCAAAATGCTTATGAACGCTTTCTCACAATGAAAGAGGGTCAAACACAGGGAAACATTGTCATTCGCTTGCCTACGCACGATTTGCCACGCGCACGCATTAGTGCAGACGGTGAGTATTGGAATATTTCTCCAACCGGCGAATTAAGTGAACCATCCACAACACCTATTACTGATTTAATCGTTGATTTACACACCGCTCTTCATTTGCCAGAAGACATCGGAATGATGGCCGTCAGTGTATTGGGTGCTATTTTGAGTGCATTGATTATCTCTGGCATTGTTGCTCACAGACGTATTTTTAAAGATGCCTTTCGCTTGCGAACAGGTAACAACGAGCAACTTACACAAGGCGACTTACACAATAGAATGAGCGTGTGGGGCTTGCCTTTTCACTTGATGATTGCACTAACCGGCGTTTATTTTGGTTTAGCATCGTTTTTAACGTCCATTTATGCCGATACCTTATATGAAGGAAACAAGCTTGATCTGTTTGCCGACATTTATGGTTCATCAATTCAGCTTGAACATCAGCCAGCCATTGCGAATATAGAAAAAGCGCTGACCGACATAATGAAAATGGAGCCCAATACCCAGCCCATTTTTGTTACTTTGGAAAACGCGACCAAAGACAATCAGTATATTTTGCTCGGCTCTCAGCACTTGGATAAGCTCATTTATTCAGAACAATACCGCTTTGATGCCAGTGGACAATACATCGATAAAGTCGGTTATTCAGATGGTGATGCTGGCCAACAAGCGATATTTTCTGTATATCGCATACACTTCGGCCACTTTGGTCCAGAAGCAATGAAGATATTCTTCGGATTAATGGGGTTCGCGTTAACCATTATCTCTGTTACCGGCATAAATTTGTGGCTGGCAAAACGCGCTAAGCAAGATGCCTTAAACCAGCTTTGGCTCGGTTTTGTGTGGGGCACGCCTATCGCATTTATTTGGGCTGCATTGTTAGAGTTAACGCTGGCGCTGCCCACAAAACCTGTTTTCTGGGTAACATTGACAGCTATTCTTATCGCTTCACTAATGCAAAAAGTGCTTATGAAAACTCACTTGGTGCTGTTGAATTGTCTCGCCGCCTTGTTAGTTGTATTGGCCATTACTCACTTTGCTGTTCACTACCCTAGTTCGTTAGTCATGAACTCGCTCATTATAGACAGCGCGTTTATCGTTTTTGCCCTGTGCGTATGGCGCTACCTATATTCTAGGTTGAAGAAAGGCTGGAACATTTAGCTCAACCAGATGAAGGTTAAGTTTGAGTAAAAATTAGCATTTTTACATAGTCTAAGTCTGAGCATAATTGATATTAAAAAGCCTTCCGTGTGGAAGGCTTTTTGCTTTTGAAGTCTGTTGCGAAACACCGCTGGCACACTTAATCCATCATCATCATTTAATTCAAGTGGCTCCCTAACTGCCAATGATCCAGCTTTGACAAAGAAGTCTTGTTATCAATGCATCACTTGATTTGCAAACCATTAACTTTGATAGCGTCACAAACAATGCCAGAACTCTTAGATATCAATACAAATCTTGCCGAAGTGTTTGCCATTAACCTCATATTCAAACGCTTTAGCGAGTTCATCGAGTGAAAAACTTGTATCAATTACAGGCTTTATTCCGCTCGCCTCTAGGGCATTTACGAAGTCATTTTGATGCTCCCTGCTCCCAACAATAATCCCTTTAAGATTGATCTGCTTTGCCATCAGCGCTGCTGTTGGAACATCTCCTTTCACGCCGGTCAATACGCCAATAAGGACAATATTTCCATTCACACGACACGCATTGATTGACTGTGCTAAGGTAGCAGGCCCTCCCACTTCCACAACGTGGTCTACACCTTTCTCTCCGCTCCACGCGTTAACCGCACTCCCCCACTCGGGTTCTGCTTTATAGTTCACGATGAAATCAGCGCCAAGGGCTTTAGCCTTTTCAAGCTTTTCATCCGAGGAGGAAGTGATAGCAACGTATGCCCCCATCGCTTTGGCTATTTGAAGTGCGTATATTGAGACACCGCCAGTACCTAGCAACAGCACCTTGTCGCCAGCTTTAAGCTTACCCTCAACAACTAATGCTCTCCACGCTGTTAACCCTGCCGTTGTAATTGTGGCGGCCTCTGCATGGCTCCATCCTTGTGGAGCTTTAGTAAACCATGTGGCTGGTCGAACGACATATTCTGTTGCGTATCCGTCAAGGCCATCACCAGGCGTTCGACTGAAATCGCTACACCTAGGTTCACCGTTCAGCCAATCCGGAAAAAATGTCGACACAACATGATCGCCCTCCTCGAACTCATCAACGTCCTCACCAACTTGAGTAATGATGCCAGAGCAATCAGACAGGGGTACACGATTCTGCGCCGTAGGAATAGTGCCATTAGCAACACTAAGGTCATGGTAATTCAATGAACTCGCATGAACACGTACTTTAATTTCTTTACTTCCAACTGTTTGAGGCTCGTCAACGTCTGTCGTCTTTAATCTTTTAAGCCCTTCATCATGGGTTCCAATAACAACTTTTCTCATGTACGGATATCTCTTTAATTTTGATTAGTAATATACGTAAACGATTCAAATGAGATTACTGAAGGTTTTTATCTGAGATAAATAGTAAATGTAGCTCCTGACTTAAGGGAACATTTTGTACTCATTGTTAATTCCGTCTCTCCCTTTATCTTTAATTGTCTAGCACTGTTTCTAATTGAGCTGTGGTCGGAAGCCCCATTTGTAATTTCACAGCACCAGACTCATCCCTAAAATAAATGGCAGGCGTAGCGGAAAGGCTCAGTCGTCGCATAAGCCTGTGGTTGTCATCAAGCTCCTTTTTCACCTCTGGAGTCGGGTTATTCAAAGGCTTAAGCAGCGCTAATTGACCAGCTTCATGGTTGTGAAGAATCTCACTAGGGTTTTCTGCGCTAAGAATGGCTGCAGATTTTCCATAACTATCAGCCTTCAATATACCGACCAGGATATGCCGAATTTGAACATTACCGGCGTCAACCCACGGTCGGGCCTGCTGCCAAAACTTTTGACAATAAGGGCAGTTCGGATCGGTAAAGGCATAGACAACTCTACTAGCATTAGGGTTACCATCTAAAACCCAACTCGACTCACTCAACTGCTGCCATATTTTTTCGCTTTGCGCACCGTTTATGTAGTTATTTAATTCGTTAGCTCCAACATCTTGTCCGTTTGCGTCGAACATTTTTCCAGCCAACATATACTGACCATCTTCCGTGACATAAACCGTGATTGCATTACCTTTGAAGTCAATGACATAGCCTGTCATTTGGGATGGCGCATCAAAGCGACTTATCACCTCTCCGCCTTGCTTTTCAACGATGCTGAGAGGCTTTGGAAGCTCACTATCAGTGGCGAATGATGAGCTAGAGAAAGCTAACATCCAAGAGACTACTTTTAGCATTCTTATTCCTTGAGGTACTTAATTTACTTGAGAAGAGGACGGAGGTAATGCTGAAGGCTAGCCTCAGACAGCTCCCCCATGTGGCGGTCAACTAACTCGCCTTTTGCATTGAAAAATAACGTAGTTGGCAGGCCATATGCGCCAAAGCTTTTTGAGATATTGCCTGCAAAATCAAAGTAAGTATTTTCAAGGTCAACACCTTGGCTCATTAAGAAGCGTTCTGCTTTCGTGGGCGCTTCGCTTTGATTGATAAAAATAAATTTTACGTCTGACTGCGTTTGTTGTGCCCGCGCTAAAACGGGCATTTCGCGGCGACACGGAGGGCACCATGAAGCCCAAAAGTTGATGACGACAGGTTTACCGATATTTAGCTCTAGTGATTGATACTCGCCACTTGAAGTCTGAGCATTGATATTTAGCGGACTAGGAGAGGTATTATATAAGGTTTGAATTACAACTAGTGGAAACAACGCAGCCGCGGTGATAGCCCCAGATTTAAGATAAAACGACATAAGCTGACGATGCTTTTTTGCTCTAACCAAAAGAACCGTTAGGCCCGCAAACCATCCAGAATAGCTATTGAAACCACCATCTCTAATATTGAGTACGGAAAGCCAGTCTTTTTGATAAATCTCCCACAAATCTATGACGAAGATTAAACGTGCCACAACTAGCCCTGCTGCGATAGACCAGAATATAGTGTCAGTAACTTCGTTCTTCTGCTTACTGGCTCTTGCCAAATAGCCGACAAGGCTCCAGAAAATAATTACACCCGCAATAATTAATGCGGTGCTGGTCATCATAGCGAAAGGGCCTAAATTGATCGTATTCACGTTAAATGCACTTAGTAAGTTTGAGCTGGTAAACTAATTACCAAAGATTAATTTAATATTAATGTTCACCCATTAGCTTCTACGCATCAAACCGCTTTGTGAAAAACTATGAATATTCTTCTCGTTGAAGACGACCTCGTTATTGCAGACGCAGTATGTGTTTACCTTCAAAGCAAACTCATGCAAGTCACCCACGCCGTCACGTTAAGTGAGGCTAAGCACTATGTATCAATCAACCAGTTTGACGTGTGCTTGTTAGATATCGCACTACCCGATGGAAGCGGACTGGAATTGTTATCGTTAGTCAGGAAGAAAAAGCTGCCAATGGCAATCATTCTTTTAACGGCAAGAGATGCCATTGAAGATAAGGTGACGGGGCTCAACAAAGGCGCAGATGACTACGTGACAAAGCCTTTTGACTTTGAAGAGTTAATTGCGAGAATTTACAGCGTAACGAGAAGACAAGATCAGCATTTACACGAGATATTGAAGTTTGAAGAGCTT
The DNA here is from genome assembly GCF_022348305.1 of Alteromonas sp. MmMcT2-2. NCBI lineage: Bacteria > Pseudomonadati > Pseudomonadota > Gammaproteobacteria > Alteromonadales > Alteromonadaceae > Alteromonas > Alteromonas sp. MmMcT2-2. The sequence continues at coordinate 19,047 of NZ_JAKRFA010000039.1, read as the reverse complement.
ACGTTTGATGCTAAAGCCAAACGCGTAGAAGTGCGCGGCGAACAGTTATCCTTATCTGCATGTGAACTGAAACTTCTGTATTTATTCTTATCAAACCCAGGCAGAATTTTAAGTGAAGCACAGCTTAAAGACTACTTATATGGCGTCAACGATGATGTGAATAGCAACGCCTTAAACGTGCATTTGTTTAATCTTAGAAAAAAAGTAGGTAAACATATCATTATCACGGAACGTGGTCTGGGCTACCGCCTCGCTCATCAGCAGGAATAAGAAACATGAGTCTTCGACTAAAGCTCATCGCAATTATTGCTCCTGTATTTTTTGTCTTGTGGCTAACAGCCAGTTATTTCTCTATTACCCAGCTGAAAAGCGAGATAAACCAAGCCATGGATAGCCGCCTTGCCTCCACAGCAAGAATGATGAATAACCTTATGCTGTCCGACCAAAATTCAGTGGGCAACTTGGGGCTTTCCCCAAACGGTACGTTCAACGATGCGGGCACCTTAAAAGGCCTTGCCTGTAAGATAAGCGCGTTAAATGGTGAAATTATTGCTAATAGCCACCCTCAAGAGCTAACACTACCTGATACGCTACCATCGGGACTTGATACCGTTATTGTTGAAAACATCGAGTGGCGGGTATTTTCTTTAAAAACAGAAAAGCACACCATTTCTATCGCTGAAAAGCTTTCTGAGCGACATGCAATATTTGTCCAGATGGTAATCGTCAGCGCCCTTCCAACACTCATTTCCCTCGTGGTTTCGCTGCTTGTGATCTGGTTTGCCTTAGGAAGAGAGTTGAGGCCGCTTCAGCGACTAAAAGACGCCATCACCAATCGCTCACCAAACGATTTAAATCCAATTCGGTTAAGGCATAACCTGCAAGAAATTACTCCCCTAATTGATAGCCAGAATCAGTTGTTCACCAAGCTTGAAAACGCTATTGAAAGGGAAAAAGCGTTTACCGATAACGCTGCTCATGAATTAAGAACACCTTTGACGGGCATTATTAGTCAACTACAGGTAGCAAAAGTCACGCAAGGAGAAACGCAACAGCGTGCCATTGAGAAGAGTTTATTTAGTGCACGTCGCTTGCAAAGCTTATTAGAAAACTTGCTGTTGCTGGCAAGAGTAGACAAAGCGCCAATTGAGCAGCATGTGCAACCGTGGGAACTGTCTAAAGAACTTAGCAACCTGCTGACAGAGTTAGGCTGTGAAAACAACGACATTCAGGTTCATACCAATGTTTCAAAACGACTATCACACATCCCCGTATTCGCATTCACTATTGTCATGAAAAATCTAATAGATAACGCCCGTCAACATGGTGTTAAAGGAATGCCGATTTCAATAGTCATTGAAGAAGACGACAACGAGTTTGTTATTCGCGTTTCCAATCATGCAACGCTTAATACTGAAACGCTAGCGTACATGACAAGACGATTTTGGCGTGAAAGTCATTCACAAGGAAACGGGCTTGGATTAGCGATTGTGAACGCACTGGTAGAAGCGCTGAATGGAACATTTAACGTCAATTACGAAGGTGACCAGCTACACGTAATGATCACCTTCCCAACTTCGCCAAATACCGAGTAAGGCACACCGAATCTGTGATTGAGCGAAAGCTTCTTTTTAGCTCAACGAGCCCGTCTAGCCCAAACACGGTTCGGCTACATTTTGCTGCTGGGCATGTATTGTAAGCTAGTCGGCGCCAAGGATAGTCACTACCGCCGCGCCCCCCAGACCTATGTTATGCGCCAGAGCAAGCTTTGCATTTTCTACCTGTCTCTGCCCTGCTCTGTTAGTTAAATGCCACGATAGTTCAACACACTGCGCTATACCCGTCGCCCCGATGGGATGGCCTTTTGACATCAAACCACCTGACGGTCCAACAACGTATTTACCACCATAGGTATTGTCTCGGTCAATGACGAGCTTTTCAGCTTCACCTTCAAGGCACAACCCAAGTGCTTCATAAGTGATAATCTCATTCGTTGTGAAGCAATCGTGCAGCTCTATTACATCTATATCGTTTGGAGAGACCGCTGCAGCCTCGTATGCCTTGTGAGATGCTATTTTTGTCATCTCACTCCCCACCGCTGAAATGGGGTCACGCCAAGAATCAATAGTGTCCGTAGCCATTCCTTGTCCAAGAATAGACACCGCATTTGTTATGCCGTGTTTCTTGGTAAATGTTTCACTACACAACACAACTGCTGCAGCGCCACAGGTAGGTGGACAAGCCATTGTTCGCGTTAAATAGCTATCGAAAATCACCTTGTCTGTTAGCACTTCTTGCACGCTAAGTGGAGAAGTAAACAAAGAAAAAGGGTTGTTGATAGCGTGCTGTCGAGACTTAACCGAAACTTCAGCAAAAAGGTTTGGGCTTACACCGAATTTTTCCATGTAGTGCTTGCCAGCTGAACCGAACGCTCTCAACGCGATAGGAGCTGGAGGCACATCAAACTCATCATAAACAGGCGTGAAACGGTCAAACGGACTTTCTCTGTCCTGCCAATGACTGCCCAAAGCTCCCGGCTGCATCTCCTCAAAACCAAAAGCTACAGCGCAGTCGACCTCTCCGGAAAGAATTGCTTGTCGGGCAAGATAAATAGCACTGGCTCCACTTGCACAATTATTATTTACATTGACAACTGGCACGCCAAGCTGTGCCACGTCGTAAAAAGCGTGTTGGCCACAGGTGCTGTCACCATAGATATAAGATGCGAAAACTTGCTGAATATGCTTTTTATCAATATCTGCATCTTTAAGGGCTGATTCCACGGCATTCGAAGCCATAATACGATAGGGTAACTGGCTACCTGGCTTAACAAACTTCGTCATGCCGGCACCTATAATTTTAACGTTGTTCATGTCTGTCTCTGTCAATATTTGTCTCGGGCGACACTGATAATAAGACTTGAACAATTTAAAGCGTATTATTTCGTTCAACCTGCTACCAGAGGCCTTTGCTCAACACGTTAAGTATTGAGCACACGCCCTAAAAGTGCTCGCGATTCTCGTAATAATCTTTGCCGTTTAGGTCTTCAAAAAGTACGGTAATGTCCGTATGTTTTCCTACGAACGGACGAAGCGCTTCATCGATAAGGTTAGCTACCGCAGTTTTGGAATCTTGCCCGCGATCAAACCACAACACTTCTATGAAAGGATAGCCTGATGAGGCTCCACCAGCCGCAACAAACTGACTCGCAATATGCTCTACCGTGAAGTGATCGTTGGGGGTATCAGTGAGCTTCGCAAACTGCTCAACAATATCCACTGCGACTTTCTCTAATACAGTTTGCTGAATACCTCTTGCGCGTATATGTGGCATTTTCTTGGTCCTTCTTAAAGCGCTCAAATTGTTGTTTATCATGTCTTTACTGACATCATATCACGCATTTTAAATCGCGAAACTAAGGGCTTGTTTCAGCACGCTTAAAGACTCCGTATAACATCGACAGATATATTATTTTGGGAATTACGGATAGTTAAACCGATATGGAATCGCGTACCACTACCTCGCGCCATAAGTGAGCGCAGTCTTCTATGAATTTTTTATGGATAGGATGAAGCTGATACTCATCTTGTGCTTCAACGCTTTCAAAAAACATAAGCTCAGAGACGTCAAAGGAATTATCGATAACATCCCGCTTGAGTGTATTCGCAGGCACGCCAATGTGGAGCGAGTGAACCTGTGGAATGGCGCGCAACGATTGTAAACCGTCAATAAGCTTTTGCTTATCTTCTGTCGACGCTGGGTCTTTTAGCCAGAAGTAAACCATGTGAAGGATAGGTGGTAACTCAGCGCTAGCACGGGGGTTTGCCTGTGCAGAAGCCGGCAATGCAGATAGTGAAGCTAGCGCTCCTGCGGTTGCTAAAAATTGTCTTCTTTTTGTATCTGTCATTGCCTTCATCCTTTTTTTATAACGGGTAAAAAAACTGAATTTCTACAATGACACTGGACGCGCATTGAAGCAATAAGAATCCGTTGATGAGTCATCTGTCACCTAACATTGCGCAGCGACATAAATTGCCATCTATTAACAAGGTTTTTGAACGCAATAATTCGCATCTTGGCAAGCAACTTGAAAGACATTTAAAAGAAACGAAATTTAAACACGTAAACAACGAGATTTTGACGCTATGCGCTTACCTACTAAACAGCTTATTAATAAGATCGAGCACTTATCTAACGGCCTAACGCCAGAACAACTGTCGAGTTTCCTAGATATTATTGATGCCATGACGGCATTAGTTGAAGAGGCGGGTGAGTTAAAAGGTGATTGCGACGCCAAAAGCAACAATGGTAATTCGGAGATATCTATACTCCACTAAGAAGTGTATTTATACGCCCCTACCTTTACGCAATAACATATACAAAAAGCCACTAATATTCGATTTTGATCATTTGCAGTTCGTTTATGTTCGTTTTATGATGATTTTCTCTTAATTGTACATTGGAAGCAGTTTAGAAAAACGACTTACGACAAATGAGTTATTTAGCGTAATGATATAATCGCGCTCATTAGAAGCGGTATTCGCCTACATTTGCTAGCACGTAACTTTGTCCTCTTTTTTCTACTCATGCACTGTACGGGTTATAATAAAAAGGAAATCATATGTTACCTCTCTCGGAACCAACACTTGTCCGGCAGTGTATTGCTGAATTTGTAGGCACAGGCATTCTAATATTCTTCGGCGTTGGCGCAGTGGCAGCATTGGTATTAACAGGTGCTTCCTTCGGCCAGTGGGAAATGAGTATTCTTTGGGGCGTGGGCGTGTCCATTGCCATCTATTGTACTGCTGGCGTTTCGGGTGCCCACATCAACCCCGCGGTGACCATAGCACTCGCAATGTTCCACGGTTTTGAAAAACACAAAGTCGCGCCCTACATAGCGTCCCAGTTTTTGGGAGCATTTTGTTCTGCAGCTCTTATCTACAGCCTATATTATCAACTTTTTGTTGACTATGAACTTGCGCACAACCTATCAAGAGAAAGCATAGGGGCACTCGCTACTGCGGGCATTTTCGCAACGTATCCTCACGAAGCACTTTCATTCTGGGGTGCCTTCAGTGTTGAATTCGTTATCACAGCAGTTTTAATGTTCGCAATATTGGCGTTAGGGGACGAAAAAAACGGCGCTCCGCGAGGAGCTATGAATCCACTCCTCGTGGGTCTTCTAATCGCCGTTATCGGCGCTTCTTTAGGGCCATTGACCGGATTTGCTATGAATCCCGCAAGGGATTTTGGACCGCGACTCTTTACCTATTTCGCAGGATGGGAGTATTCACTTTCCGGTGCAAAGGATATCCCGTACTTCATTATTCCTATTTTTGCACCAATATTTGGCGCTTGCTTTGGTGCGTGGCTGTATCCAACATTAATAGGCCATTCTCTTTCTCAAGAAAGTCATGGCTGCACTATTCCTAACGATTGCGAAGCTCCCGTGATAAGAAATACGTCTGAAACACGTATTGAGAGGGGCTAGGTTTATGTTAACAGGGTGAAGGTATGGCAGAAGAAAAGGTAATGAGAACACCGTTGGAATAATAAACTCCGGGCATCCTTCTATTCACTAAAATTATCGGCAATGAAGAAGCTAACTGTTGATATAAAAGCGGCGATAACCTATTTTACGGCGCGGTTAATCTTTCAAAGAAGTGCAGCGTGTGATTTATTTAATAGCCGTTACTGTCCTATGGGCATTTTCCTTTTCGCTCATAGGCGAGTTCTTGGCAGGTTCGGTCGATAGTTATTTTGCAGTGTTAACACGGATCGTGCTCGCCACCGTAGTTTTCCTTCCTTTTCTAAAGCCGGCTCTATTGAGCACTAAACTAAAAGCGATTCTGGCAAGCTTAGGCGCTGTGCAGTTAGGGTTGATGTACATCTTCTTTTACCACGCGTTTTTGTTTTTAACTGTACCAGAAGTGCTACTTTTCACCATATTCACGCCGCTTTATGTAGCCATTTTAAATGACGCCCTGTTTAAGCGGTTTACCCCGTTTTATTTATTGTGTGCACTTATCGCCACCGCAGGTGCAGCAATAATTCGCTTCAATGGTGTTAGTGAAAATTTCTGGTTTGGTTTTGCTATTGTTCAAGGTGCTAACCTTTGTTTTGCTTTGGGACAAGTGGGTTATAAAAAGCTGACTTCAACGTTTGAAACCCAAATGCCCTATCACAACGTATTCGCGTGGTTTTATTTAGGTGCATTGGCCGTTGCTCTACCTGCGTTCTCCCTATTCGGCAACACGAGTCAGCTGCCACAAAACCCTGAACAATGGGGCGTGTTGCTATGGTTGGGTATTGTGGCGTCAGGGCTTGGGTATTATTTTTGGAATCAAGGTGCACTAAAAGTGTCTGGTGGTACGTTAGCCATTATGAATAACGCGCTTATTCCAGCAGGTCTTGTGGTTAATTTACTGCTTTGGCAAAAAGACACAGACTTCTCTCGGTTGTTTCTTGGCGGCGCCATCATCGCTTTAGCGCTTTGGATGTCTCATCAATACTCCAAAAAACAGGAACGCCCCTAAGCCTTAAGAGAGCGTCCACTACGCAGGGCTATACTTACTTATCATGGTGTAGTCTTTGCGAGGTCCAATGACCTTCCATGTTGAGCGCCATACAGGCCACGTACTGAAGTCATAACGCACCACATAGTTATCGTCACCACATAAGTGCTCAGCGTTTGGGTTAGTAGCGCTAAATGAGTGAAAATAGCGCTTATCGTCGAATAACACCTCAAATAAACCCGTTTGAAGCTGCTGCCAGAAATAGCGACGCTCGGCAGGCATTACGTGGCCGTTTGGCGCAGTAACCTCACCATTTTCAAAATACGCTAACGCGCGACTTTCTTCGTGCTCACTGCCTTCCAGCCAGCTAAATTCAGCCTCGCCCATAAAGGCGAACACATCGCCATTTCGCTGGATGATTTTGCGCGTCAGCGTCCAACGTCCAGCAAAATCGTCCAAGGTATGAGGAGAATTAGCTATCATTGCGCCGTCCTTACCAAAAATAGGTTACGGTGGCAGAATATTGATCGCCACGGCCCGGTGTCCCGGGGATTTCTTCAAAGCGTTCATCCCACAAATTATCGACTGCCAACACCAGATTTAACCCTTCAATCTGCGCCGGTGAATACGTGAGGGCGACATGAGAAAAGAATGCAGAGTCACTCCCTTTTCTAAGGGCATTGTTTTCTTGTTTTCTCCATTCATTATCCACGCGAATTTCAATCGTATCAGTTGCAAACCACACTACCCCTAGGGTTGCGCGATGCGGCGGATAGTTAAGCGCGTAAAAGCTCGCGTCTACCTCGTCAATTCGGTAGTCTTCAGACTTATCTAAATAGGTATAGCTGGCAACTACATCTGCGCTATCAAAGCGTTTAATGGCAATTACCTCAACACCCAGGGTTTCGATATCAACGGGGTTTGCACTGCGTGCTGAAGTAGCGTCGAAGCTATATGTCCAATCTGTCAGCTCGTTATCCCAGCGATAGAATACAGCGGTATCAACTTTGAAAGACGTTTTATCAAATGACGCCCCAAACTCTAGGTTTTTGCTGACTTCTCGCTGTAACTGATTGTTACTTCTAAACAGACCGCTTGTGGTGCTGCCGCCTACAGCAGTGTAGCCAGCCACCTGCGTCGCCTCTGCATACGAAAGATAGAGTGTACGCGAGGCATTATTACCTGTTTGGGTCAGCCAGCTAATATCGCCCACAAAAGACAGTCGGTCGTCGTCGCGATTTGTATCGTCAAACGCCCCACCTAAACGAACGGTAAGCGATTCATTGCTGTTCAACTGAGTTCGATACTCGGGCACTAGGCTTATTTTGTAGTAGTCGCGAGAGGTGAAATTGTTCTCTAGTGTGGTTGACGTGATGTCGTCTGCAGTAAGCTGTGCTGCGTAGTTAATACCGAATTCTTGCGAAACATTATGAGTACCGGAAAATGCCAATGACTTCACTTGGGTTTCATGAAACGCCTGAAACGCTTCAGGATTTTCACGTGAGAATACGTAATGGTCGTCATTCTCTCTGTAGTAAGCAGAGACCTCAAAGGTATTTTTCATGCTCTCTTCGCCGTAGCGCTGTTTGTGATTTAGCATGACCAAACGGGTTTGAATGTCTTCTGTCTCGTTTACATTAAAAGGCGTGTACAAGTTAGGCCAGCCAAAAAATTTTTGCTGAAAGCCATAAAACACGTCGGTTTGTGAGTCATTACTTGCCAGCTGAATACGCCCTGACGCGCGTTCGAAATTATGATCGCCATTAGCAATAGTGCCATCACTTTCAGAGCGAGAATACTCCCCTTCAATCCCAACAGACCAACCGGGTAAATCACTAAGCGCGTGCTTTACTGCACCGTGTACACGCTGCAAATTGAAGTTGTTATTACCTATTCCCACTGACACACTGCCTGCTGTTTGGATGGGACGCCAGCCATAAGACACGGTACCTACGGAGCTATTTACGCCGTAAAGCGCGTTATCGACGCCCGTGAAAATACTCGGCTTCGTCAACATTTCTGGCGCAATAGGAATCTCGGCGAAATAGTGCCCCGTTTGCGGGTCGATCAGCGTTGCGCTTCCTATGCGAAAACCCGTGTTTTCGAATATACCGCCGCGAATAGTCACGTCAGCCTGCGCTTCTGCCATGTTTCTTGATTGCAAATCGACTCGCGGATCGTACTCTAAGTTAGATATAGGTGAATTAAACGTCCCTACCGGCTTGTTGTTCGCCGTCGCCGCCCCTTCAATCGTAATTTTTTCTACGCCTTTTTCGTTGCTGTTCACGCCAGAGTTAGCGTTTGATGAATCAACACTTTCAGCGGCCATGGCGGTAAAAGGTAAAGTACAAAAGAGCAAAGGTAGGATTGTGTGACGCATTCAGTGTCCTAGTTAAAAATTTAGGTTCAGCCTGCAGGCAAGAGTAATAAAAACGCGAAGTGTATAGCATTAGTAGACCGAGGAAAACGCTGCGCAGGTGAGTTTAGACCAGTAAGTTTATTTTTACCCACAGCTCTGCACATTTCCATTTATCAATACAAACAGCCTGTATGTATCTGTAGCAGCTCGCAATAATCATCAATCTCACCTTATTGTCTGCTTACCCTCCTTGCTAAAAGAAACGAGATAACATAACATTCGCGACCTCTACAAAACCTGCCAAAGATACGTAATATCTTGCTTATGCTTGACCTTAAAAGAAGGGATCACGCGCTTCATTGATGCGCTAGATTTTGTGCCCACCATTGTTAGACAAAACAACTCTGGCGGCATGTTCGATAGCTTTGCGAGCCGAAGTTTTTCTGGCGATGAAAATAACCCATCGGGATATTTAATAAACGGCTTCAACGTGCGTGGCTATAGCGGTAATAGAAGCACGGTTAACGTTCAAACCACAAAGATCAACACGCTCTAGAGCGTGTGACTCACAAAGATCCAAGTACCAACCGAAACAAGCACAATGCCACCAAATGTCTCTGCTCGCTTACCTATCAATGTTCCCATAACACTGCCCAACATAATGCCAATAGTTACCATCGAAAAAGTGGCTATCCCAATTAACGTCGCAGCAATAGCAATATTCACCTCAATTAGCGCGAGACTTGCACCCACTGCCATTGCGTCGATGCTTGTGCCTAACGCAGTAATACACAATAAAATAAAGGATTGTTTTTGAGACGTCGACTCTTCTTCGGCAGGTTTCAGGCTCTCGAGTACCATATGAATACCTAAACCAGAAAGAATGATTAGCGCAATCCAATGATCCCATGCTTCAACGTATGAAGACGCCGCGCGACCAATGAACCAGCCTATAAATGGGGTTGTTGCCTCTATCAGTCCGAACAAAAGGCCAATTTTGAGGGCAAAACTTAAACGAGGGCGATTGATTTTGACACCTTTGCCTATCGCGGCGGCAAACGCATCTGTTGACATAGCAAAGGCTAGCAAGATAAGAGCGAAGATACTCATAGTTTTAGAACTCCGGTCAGGCTAATTGAGTCCACGACAAATCCACACGCCTGACCTTTAAGCGTGGACTTATCGATGGTCTCGCCAACCAAGAGGTGTCTGTACCATGGTAATGTGACCAATTATGTTGATACAAACTTTTCCATTTGAAACGGAAATAGGCTACTCCCCAACCGAGGGCCCTACGTTAATATAGCCGCTATAAACTGATCAAGTTGATTGCGACAAACTGCCCAACTTGAGATATAAATGACACCATGGTCACGCTCTTTCGATTGCACATATCCCAACAGTGGTCATACACTCAATTTTATTAAGTGTCGGCAACCAAGTATTTTTTCCAGCGTTACGCTTTGCGCCTCTCCCCTACTCATGGACTCCCTGAATAAGCCGTTGTCTTAGCGAGTTAACGATTTCATTGTTCATCTCTTTCCTCTGCCCGTACAATAGAGGCACTTCGTTGTTGCAGCGCCAGTATTTCCGGCTCGCACTGTATAATTCGACAACTCATTGCTAAAAGAGACTTTTTTATGAGAATTCTACTTTCCATTGCCTTCGTTGCCATTCTTGCAGGCTGCGCTACTCTCTCTCAACTGGCGGTTTACACTGTATCTAATGCCGAGTTAGAACAAGTGCTTGATAGCCAAGTGAGTAAATTGCAAAAGCAAACGTCACTTGCTGGTATTCCTCTTTATTTAGACGTGGAAGATATGACAGCTACCATAGGCCCAGATGGCAGAGACGTGGTTCAGCTAGGCACTATTGCCACTGCCCGTATTAGTGCATTTGGGTTGAACTACCCTGCAAAAGTGAGTCTAGCTTTGGAAGGCACGCCTTATTACGACAGTGAAGAAAAAGCGATTTTTGTGCGCTCATTGTCTCTTCTTGATAGCACAATTGATGCTGGCGGCTTTAAAGGTAATTTAGCCCCTGTAAGTGGCGAATTCATGCAGCTCATCAACGGCTATTTGGCCTCAAATCCAGTGTATCGGCTAGATCCTGCGAACAAAGCAGTAAGCATGCTTTCAACGGTGCCAATGCAGCTCACCGTTGAAGAAGGTAAATTAAGGTTAAGCGCTAAGCCTTAACACTATTGGCAATGCCAATGTAAAACAGTGGATTGCTGCTGGCTATACCGCAGACGACTGGCAGGTGCGCGTAAACGTAAACAACCTGTTTTGAGGGCGCTTTTTATTTTTTACGTCTAGTCTCTAGAATCTTATTGTTTCTTCGAAATGCGGAATAAACGCATTCCATCCTTTTTCTTTAATGGCACGTTGCAATGTATGTTTAGCACCTTCCTCTCCGTGGATTAAGTAAATCTTGGGCAGCGTATTGAAGTGCGACAACCAGTCAATTAGCTGTTCTTGACTAGCGTGTGCTGAAAACCCACCTAACGTGTGGATTTGTGCGCGAACGGCAATATCCTCCCCCGCCATTTTTACATGTGTGGCTCCATCGATTATCTTACGTCCCGGCGTCCCCATCGCCTGAAAGCCGACAAAAACTACATGGGACTGTTTACGCCACAAATTTTGTTTTAAATGGTGTCGAATACGCCCACCGTTGCACATACCGCTGCCCGCAATGATTATGGCACCGCTAACCACTTTGTTAAGCGCAATCGACTCTTCTGTTGATGTGGTATAGCTTAATATGGGCAACAATGAATGTAAGCTCTGATTTTGGCTATGAACGCGCTCGGCACTATCGGAAATAGCATCGAGATCTTCTTCGTTATAAACATCTTGGTAGCGGTGATAAATTTCAGTGACCGCAATCGCCATTGGACTGTCTAAAAACACCCGCTGCTGCGCTAATTTCCCTTGTTGATATAGCTCACCTAATCGAAATATGATCTCTTGGGTGCGCCCTACCGCAAATGATGGAATAAGAATGTTTCCGCCGTTTTCACTGGCTTGTAAAATAACCTGTTCAAACTCATCTAGGGTGGCTTCCATTGAACGATGGTTGCGATCGCCATAGGTAGACTCTAAAAGTACGATATCCGCTTCTTTTATTATATCCGGATCGCGAAGTAACGCGGCTTGCGAATTACCGAGATCGCCAGAAAAGACTAACTTTTTAACGTCACCGTTTTCAGTGATACATATCTCTACGATCGCCGAGCCAAGAATATGCCCGGCGTCAGCAAAATTAAGCTCAACGTCTTGGGTTATTTTACGTTTGGTGTAATAGCGAATGGGTATGCACTGCTTTAACACGCCATCAACTTCTTCTTTGCGATATAATGGTTCGATAAGGGGTTTACCCGAACGCTGACGACGTTTATTTTCCCATTCTGCGTCTCGTTCTTGTAAAGACGCAGCATCTTTTAACAAGACTTCAATGAGATCGGCGGTCGGCCGAGTCATATAGATTGGGCCGCTATAGCCCTCTCTTAGTAAAATAGGCAAACGGCCAGAATGATCAAGGTGTGCATGAGACAATATCACCGCATCAAGCTGGCTGACATCTACAGGCAAGGGTTCGTGGTTTTTTGCTTCTTCATCTCGCCTGCCTTGATATAACCCGCAATCGAGCAACAAGGTGCTGTGCGCTGTCTTAAGCAAATGCATTGACCCTGTCACCCCTTCAACTGCGCCTAAAAAGGTAAGTGTTGCCATAGTATGCTCCTTTAATCACCTTCCACGTTTTGTTGAGTATCACCGTGCGTTGAATTTGCCGTGGTAATGCTGTCCTCGACCTGCTGAATGCGGCTAAACACTTTGATCCACATGTGCACAATTTGTAAAAGAAATTCCATACACTCGGTAGCGTCTGTCATTTGGCTAATGGAAATATCACCTTGCGTTGCCTGCAGTACCAGCGCTGATTTCAGTGTGTGGTGCTCTTTATCAAGTAAATCGAATTGAACGTTTAACGCGTCGCTGCTATCAAATTGTCTCCAACGCACCATTTTCATGAACTCGTTGGTGACCGATAAATAGTTGGTAAATTGCCCTTCAAGCATTGGTTGAGCGAGCACCTCCCGACGCCTACTCAGTGCCGAAATGGCTTCGGCTTTTTGTGCGTTCGATAACATGTAGTGCTCTACTCGCATAAGCGATGCCAACGCTTCGGTGGTTTGTTCACTTAAGGCTTCGCGCTCTACTTCAACAATGAACTGCGAAATATGCTGACAGAGCATTTCAACACTCTTTAAATCGTTTTCAACAACCGTTATTTCGCTGCTTTGTTGGGAAAGCAATTTGGGGTAAACGCTTAAGAACCGGTCTGATAATGATAGTAATTCTAGGATGAGCGCGTTCACTGCCAAATCGGGAGTTTGAGCAATGTTTTTATCTAAGTACTTAGGCTTCGACGCCTTTTCTTCTAACGATACAAAACGTCGCTCGAGAAAGCTTGTTAGCCAGTCGTTTAGGGGCAAAATAAGCGCCACTCCCAGCAGGTTAAACAAGGTATGAAAGATAGCAAGTGTAATGCCCGGAGCAGCTTCTAAGTCGGCAACAGCGGTTATCCAATTAATAAAGGCAAATAGCAGGGGTAAAACCAAGGCAGCCACAATGGCGGAAGTAACGTTAAAAATAACCTGTGCCGTTGCCACTCGCTTAGCACTGGATGTAGCACCAATAGAGGCGAATAGAGCGGTAGACGTAGTGCCAATATTTGCGCCAATTACCATTGCACCCGCGGCATAAATGCCAACCATTCCAGAGGTCGCCGCGGTAATAGTTAAAGCGATGGATGCACTAGATGACTGAGTTAGCACTGTCATAATGAAGCCAATAACTAAATACATCAGAAAGCCTTCAATACCAGAGGCTTGAAACTGACTGAGATCGAAAGTGCTCACGATTCCTTCAAAGGCGGTTTTTAAACTGTCAATCCCCACAAAAAACAAACCGAACCCAGCAATCGCAATACCCAGTGATGCTAATCGACTGTTGGGTTTCAGTAGTTTTAGAATCATGCCTACACCAATCATAGGCAATGCAACGGCTTGAATATTTAGTTTAAAACCCACTAAGGCGACAAGCCACCCGGTCATGGTTGTACCTATGTTTGCACCGTAAACAATGCCCAGTGCATGGCGCATGCTAAGAAGACCAGCATTAACAAAGCCTAACGATGCTACAGTTACCGCGCTTGAAGACTGGACTAAAGCGGTCATCGCCGCGCCTGACAACACACCTCTAAATGGCGTTTTACTCCACTTAGCAAGTAACGTTCGTAAAGCGTTTCCTGCCGCTAGTTTAAGCCCGTCGGTCATCATGCCAATGGCTAGCAAGAAAAGCCCCAAGCCACCAATAATATTGCCAAGCAGTACGATACTATCCATCTACCACCTTCTTTGTTTGTTAATCGCTTACCAAACGTAATTCGTAATACACTCGCTACAAATAGGCATTCGTTAGGCGGGTGTGGCATATAATGCCCCCACAACGGTGACCAGTATGTAAAGCAGAATGCTACGCACTGAACAAGCGGTGCTATGCATTCAACAAGCGCTGTATGCCTGCATAAAAGTGTAGATAAGAGTACAATGGGCGTAACTTGCATTGTTTGTTCTTGGTCAAACAATAAAGAAAAGTTACTGCGCTTGGCGCTGTAAGTCGGCAAGTCTATGTTCCCGAAGGCACGTGGCAGATCAGTGACGGGCGGCTAGTATGAAAAGGTGATGGAAGTGACAGATCGTATCAAAACACTAGATGAATTCGCAAAGTACGTAGATTACTCTTTGCTGAATACCCTTACCCCAGACTCGCAGTCGACGTGCGATGGTGACGACCATGACCCGCGCCAAGTGTTTTCAGGTCACTATGTGCCAGTTACTCCGACCCCATTAACTGCACCGACGTACGTTGCTCATAGCGAAACGCTGTTTGCCGAATTAGGCTTAGACGATAGCTTGGCAACATCTAAAGATTTCACCCAGCTATTCTCAGGGGACATGTCGGATGTACCTGCTCCAATGAAGCCCTTCGGCTGGGCAACCGGCTACGCACTTTCTATTTACGGTACGGAATACACACAGCAGTGCCCGTTTAGAACAGGTAACGGTTACGGCGACGGCAGAGCAATTTCTATCGTTGAAGCAGTATTAAACGGCAAGCGTTGGGAAATGCAGTTAAAAGGTGCTGGTCGCACGCCTTATTGTCGCGGCGCAGACGGGCGCGCCGTATTGCGCTCAAGCGTGCGCGAATTTTTAGTGCAAGAACACATGCATGCGCTTGGCATTCCGACCTCACGTTCGCTGAGCTTGTTTATGTCTGAATCAGACACGGTAGACAGGCCGTGGTATCGCGAAGGGTCTCATTCCTATGAACCTGAAGTGATGGTAGAAAATATAACGGCCATATCCACCCGCGTGGCGCCCTCCTTTTTGCGCGTAGGCCAAATAGAGCTTTTTGCTAGGCGAGCTCGCTGCAACGAACACAGCGAAGCGTTAAAAGAGCTAGAAGCCATTGTTAAGCACCTTATTGAGCGAGAGTACTCAAGTGAAATTGACACAACCACGCCGCTTGAAGAGCAAGTGGTAACGCTGGCAGCACTATTTCGAGACCGGCTAACGCGTCTTGTTTCTGGTTGGGTTCGCGTCGGTTACTGCCAAGGCAATTTTAATAGCGATAACTGCGCCGCAGGAGGCTTTACGCTGGATTATGGGCCATTCGGCTTTTGTGAATTTTTTGAAGCAGACTACCAACCTTGGACGGGCGGCGGTCGTCACTTCTCATTTTTAAACCAGCCCATTGCTGCGCAAAAGAACTTCGATATGTTCTGCCGCTCATTGATGCCGCTAATTGGCGGCAACAGTGAACAACTCTCTAAGCTTAACGAGATCAACGACGGTTTTTCTGGCGTTATGGAACACGCCATGGAGAGTATGTGGGCAACAAAGCTTGGCATTGCCAGCTACGACCACGACTTGCTAATTAAGCTACTGCAATTAATGCTGCGCACAGGCGTGGACTACAATATGTTTTTCCGAGAGCTATCGTCAATACCAGAAGATATGGCGTGCTTGACGAAAAGCTTTTACTACCCGCCTAAAGCAGAGGTCATGACAGAATGGGAAGCATGGCTACAAACGTGGCGTGAGCGCATTGAAAAGGACGCCGAAACACAAGGTGATGTTACAAACGTCATTGCTGCTACCGCAGAGAATATGCGCAAAGCAAACCCTAAATTCACATGGCGCGAATGGCTAATTGTGCCTGCTTATAAAGCCGCAGAGAAAGGTGACTTTACGCCAATTCACGAACTTCAGAAGATACTTACTGCGCCTTATGATGAGCAATCAAAAGAGGTAGAGAATAAGTACTACCAGCTGCGCCCACTTGAATTTTTCAGTGCTGGCGGGGTCGCGCACTACAGCTGCTCTTCGTAGCAAAGAGCAGCTTCATTTTAGTTTACTTACAAAGAGTCAATCGATTCGCTAGGCTCAGTAAACCACACCGGGCCATCATCGGTCATATAAAAGTGATCTTCTAAGCGAATACCGAACTCGTTAGGAACTACGATCATAGGTTCGTTACTAAAACACATACCAGATGCTAGCGGGTGAGGATTGTCTTTCACCAAATACGGCCATTCGTGAATATCCATACCAATGCCGTGCCCGGTTCGATGGGGCAAACCAGGTAAGTTATAGTCTGGCCCTAAGCCATCTTTTGCTAAGCTGTCTCGCGCGGCTTTATCCACATCGCCACAGGAAACACCAACTTTTGCAGCGTTAAATGCGGCAAGCTGCGCGCGTTTTTCGCTTTCCCATAATGCTCTTTGCTTATCGGTTGGCTCACCAAAACAATAGGTTCTCGTGATATCAGAGAGATAGCCGTGCACCTTACAGCCAGTATCAATCAAAACTAAGTCGTTCTTCTTTAGTACTTGAGGGTCTTTAACGCCGTGGGGAAACGAGGTCGCTTTTCCAAAAAGTACAATGCAAAAATAGTTACCAGTGGCCCCCACTTTCTTATGTGCATCGTTAATAAATGCTTCAACTTCAGTAGTAGTAATACCTTCATAAAGCATACTGGCAGTCGCTTTATGCACAGCAAGTGTCATGTCCATAGCGCGTTGAATAAGCGCTAGTTCATTGTTAGATTTGTGCATGCGACAGTGTGCTGTTACCTCTGCACCATTGATAATTTGCCAAGATTGGCCAAGCATCTTGTTCAAACCATCTACGATAAAAAACTGGGTCGACTCATCCACACCCAGTTTATCGCCTCCAGCGGTATTTAGTTTATCTAGCATAGCTATGACAAGCGCATATGGGCTCTCGTGCTCTTGCCAGCCAATTATGTTGCCTTCCACTAATTTGCGTTCGTTTAAAGAGTCGATTTCAAACGTAGGAGCTAGATATACAACGTCACCCTTTGCAGGCAAAAGCGCACCGACTAAACGCTCACTGGCGTACCACTGCATACCTGTAAAATACGCTAAGTTAGTACCCGCGTTTAAGTAGAGCGCACCAATGCCATTTTCCTGCATATAATGCTGCGCCTTGGCAATTCGGGCTTTGTATTCAGAGAGTTCTATGGGGCGCAGATCGCCTGTCATGTTGACAAGGCTATCTAAAGCCTGCTGTGGTGTTTTTGTGCCTATTATTTTACCCATTTTTTTTCGTCCCTACACTGGCGCAAGGCTGATTGCCTGTTGGAATGATCATCAGCCCGCCTTAACTATGAATTTATTAAAACGGGCTCACTGTACAACATTCAATAGAAATGTCGAGATAAGCAGAGATGGCTAGACCTTTTGTACAGCTTGTACAGCGTACCTAAAGATAAACACTCGCTTATGACTCGCTGTGCTTCACAGTGCACTTTTCCACGCAGCCTCTGGTAGCAAGTACAAGCCTTTTTCGCTTTTTGCGCCTTCATTCACGATATAGCCGATACCCGCCGCCATAACGGCCAAAGTTACGTCGAAGGCATTGATGCTGTCACCATAGCCCGCAGTTAAGTTAAACATAGAGCCATCGGCTAGAAGATACAGTGTTTTATCGCCCAGTTTATAGGCATTTACATAAGGCATTGGCTCACTGTGAGTAGCGTTGTTTTTAAGGTAAGGCACATCAATTTCTTGGGCTACATGGCCTACATTTAAAATAAATGTTCCGTCTTTCATGTTGTCTAGATGACTCGAATTCACCACGCCATACGCGCCAGTTGCAGTGGCAATTACGTCAGCTTGACTAGCCGCTTCATTTAAATCAACCACTGGCCAGCCGTCGTATTTCGCTTGAAGCGCTCTTGCTGGATCAAGTTCTGCAACTTGAACTTGTGCCCCGAACGCTTTAGCCGAGGCAGCAACGCCCTGCCCTACCAGACCATAACCAATAACAACTACTACTTTTTCATGCAGGGTTAGATGAGTGGTTTGAAAGAAGGTTTGCCATGCGCTTAAGCCCACCATGTGCCTGTTGTGAAGCCCTTCTTTTACCGGCAAATCATCCCAGTTAAATATTGGATAGTTTGGCGCCATACCATTTAAGCGGTTAATGCCAGAGCCCGTTGCTTCTAATCCCGAAACAATGCTCGGTACTGGTTTATTTGCTTTTATGTTCTCGTGAAGTCGAGTTGTCAGATCAGCGCCCATTTCACACAAATGGGTAGGCTGCCACGCCAGCGCTTTATCGAATGACTCAGACCAGTCAGCCTCGCTCATATCACGCCATGCATGGGCCGTTGCGCCTTTATCAACAAGGTAAGACACCACGTCATCTTGCACTGTAGTGGGGTTACAAGTGGTAAGAAAAATGTCGCATCCTCGTGAAAGTAGCCCTTCAACCAAAGGCGCCATTTTCAAATCTAAATGCATGTTGCAAGCAAGTTTAACGTTCGACAGATCGGGAAGTGATGCAATGGCATTACGAGTGCGCGGCATATGAAGGCTAGCCCACGCCAACTCTGCTTGAAAATCTTGGTACATGAAAAGGATACTCTGAGAAAATGAAAAGCAGAATCATACGTGAGAATGCTGTATTTATAAATCAGCTAGGGCCTGTATATGGTCTCCCCCATTATTGCAAGAGTAAACATGCTGTTTTGACTAAAATGGTTTGCGTCCGTATATCCGGCTTCTCGTTGAAGT